>CAZMMG010000280.1:0-3311 GCA_964567355.1 uncultured Neptunicoccus sp. | reverse complement strand
CCTTTTATCCGAAGCCCAACGCGAAATAAATGAAAGACGCGAGGCGCAGGAAGCGCAGCGCCAGCAAAACCAAAACCAGCAAAACCAAAACCAGCAACCGCAAAGACAACCAAATAAAATTGAAAAAGGGGATAGCCAGCCCAGTATTGCTGGTAGCGCATCAGATTTATTTCCTGCGACAGCTGATCAACCCAATCTGGTAGAAACCCCCGAAAACAAAAAACCCTCTGAAAAACTGAATAAACCGAAACGGGTCAGGCAAGCCGCTGAACCGGAAGCCGAAAAGACAGCCGATACTGCGCCCGATACTGCGGCAGAATAATCACACCTTGTCAAACTGTTGGCTTAACAGGCAAAACTGTTCAATCGTCAATTGTTCGGCGCGTTCAGTCGGGGCAATACCCGCAGCTTTCAAGCGATCTTCAATATCGGGGGCCAATGATTTTAAACCGGCCCGAAGCATCTTGCGCCGCTGATTGAAGGCGGTTGCAACAACGCGCTCTAATGTCTTGGCATTGCAGTCAAATTTGGGTTTGTCGCATTTGGTAATATGTACCACTGCCGAGGATACTTTCGGGGCAGGTGTAAAAGCCTGTGGAGGCAAGTCCATCACGATTTTAGCGTCACTGCGCCAGCCTGCAAGGATCGACAGGCGTCCGTAAGCTTTGCTGCCGGGAGCCGCTACAATACGCATGGCCACTTCACGTTGGAACATCAATGTCAGGCTGTCCCAATAGGGTGGCCAGGTTTCGGGTGTCAGCCAACGCACCAGTAATTCAGTGCCGATGTTATAAGGCAAATTGGCGACGATTTTGATCGGACCATTCAACTGTTCAGTTGGGTCCATGGTCAAAGCATCGCCCGATATGACAGAAAGCCGACCGCCATAATGTTTTGATATTTCTGCCAATGCTGGCAGGCAGCGTTCATCACGTTCGACGGCAACAACACGTCTGGCACCTTCAGACAAGAGGGCGCGGGTTAAACCGCCCGGACCTGGGCCGATTTCAAGTACATCGCAATTGGACAGGTCGCCAGCTTGGCGCGCGATTTTGCCTGTCAGGTTCAAATCCAGCAGAAAATTCTGCCCCAAGGATTTTTGTGCCCTTAGCCCGTGTTTGGCAATGACATCGCGTAAAGGTGGCAAACCATCAGCCGATTGTATCATACTGTGCTCTATTTTTTGCCATTTGTCCCGCCTGTCGGAGGGCTGCAATCAGGCTATCAGGGGATGCTATACCTTGCCCTGCAATGTCAAATGCAGTGCCGTGATCGGGGGATGTTCGAATAAACGGCAGGCCTAGCGTAGTGTTAACACCTGCAGAAAAGTTAAGTGTTTTCAATGGGATTAATGCTTGATCATGATACATGCAAACGGCTACATCATATGTCTCGCGGGCCTGTGTATGAAACATTGTGTCGGCTGGCATCGGGCCTAGCAGGGACATGCCAGTGCTGCGCAGCTTATCCAGAAGCGGGCGGATATAGTCGCATTCCTCCAACCCCATAGTGCCACCTTCGCCTGCGTGCGGGTTCAGGCCCGCTACGGCGATAATGGGGTTTTGCAATCCAAAATCGCGCATCAAAGCCAGATGTGTGATGCGCAAAGTCTTTTCGATCAAGGTTTCCGTTAAAGCATTAGGCACGTCTGATAAGGCTATATGGATGGTGACGGGAACCGTGCGCAATTCAGGAGCGTTAAGCATCATTACCGGGGTTTCTGCGCCACCTAGATGACCTAAAAACTCCGTATGTCCCGGGTAAGGGAACTGTACCCCGTCCTTAAGAACTTTTTTGTTGATTGCATTGGTACAAAGAGCCATTGCTTGCCCGGATTTTACGAAATCCACTGCCATTTCTATGGATTTAATGATCTGTCTTGCGTTTTTAGGTTCTGCGACACCCATGGTTGGGGGGGCTGCAAAGGGCAGGTGCAAAACGGGAAGTGCCTTGGGGAAAATATGTAACGCTTCATGGGGGGCAGTGATTTTTTCTATTGGGACATCAGTTGCGGCTTTGACATGCAGATAATCCGCAATCAGAAAAAAAGGCACCTCATCCTTTAGCTGCTGCCATGCACGTCCAGTAATTTCCAGACCGACACCGCTGGGATCTCCAGAGGTAAGTGCGATCAAGTCGGTCATTTTTTGATGATGATGGCGTCGCCGCGTAGTTCCTGCAAATAGCCATCACCAAAACTGCCAACGCGCCGGCTGAAAAGGGCGTTGCGGATTTGCTCGCGGGCCCCGGCTGGCAGGTCTTTTGCCCTATTGCAGAGCATCAGCATATTAATAGCACCTTTTTCTGTAACGAAATAACCCGCTTCATTGGGGTCAAGTTTGGCTAGTTCGGCGCCAATGCGTGCAGGAACCTGATTTACGGGAAGAGATTGGCTTGTGACGGCATTATCACCGAATTTGGCCGTGTTTGCTTGTAAATCGAGACAGGTATCACTTGCATTGATCAACTTTCTGGTTGTAGCAATCTGCCCAGCCTGACCCGATTTGCTGTCGGGAATGGCTACTTGCATAAAGCTGACTGAAACAACCTGTTCGCCTGCTGATTTTGCTTCGCGAACGCCGCGCAGTTGGTAGATCACAAATGCACTGTCTTGGTTTATCGGGGCAGAGACCTGACCAATTTCCATTTTGGACAATCGGGAAGATACTTGTGCTGGCAAAGTTCCAAGCGGTATCCAGCCCATCACTCCGCCGCGAATGGCGGTGTCGGATTTTGAGAATTTTTTTGCGGCAATGGAAAACTGAACGTTACCTTTCAAGGTTTCCGACAGCCTGTTGGCAAGTCTGCGGGTCTGTTCTGGCCCCCGTTGGGTAATGGGTAGAACAATTTCGGCGATATTGACGGTTTTTGGAAAACTTATCGCATTCACATTCAAAGTGGAGTCTACTTCGTTATCCGTTACATTCACCTTGGAGGCAAACCGCGCGGTCACGACATTGCGCCACAATAGGCCTGCACGCACAAAATCCACAAAGCTTTCACGTGAAATACCGCGTTCGCTGAAATAACTCAGTAATTGTTCGGTGCTAAAACTGCCTCTGGCGGCAAATTCTTCCATGCCGGCGTTTATGTCCTCTTCCGAGGTTGATATACCCGCATCTTTTGCCGCCTGCAAACGTAGCCGGTCGTTGATCAACTGATCCGTGGCCATCGTTCGCAAATTGCCTTTAGTGCCGAAGGACTCAAGCATTTTGATGCGTTGTTCCAGTTCATACCTTGTGATCACACCGTTGTTCACGTGATAAACAGGGGCATATATGCTGGCGGCAAATGACGGTATGGTCAAGGGC
>CAZMMG010000279.1:0-3324 GCA_964567355.1 uncultured Neptunicoccus sp. | reverse complement strand
CGCACGCAACCCGCAACACAACAGGCCGTGCGCGAAGCGGAAGGGGAAGCCGGGCCGGGGCGGCTCGGTGTGTAGTTCATTGGGGCCTTGTCCAAACATGAAACCGTGACCGCATTTCTGGTGCACCCTTTTGTCGGGTTGGTACCAAATGATTTCACGCCTAAACTTTTAACCAATGAGGTCGCCGAGGTGTTTTCCGCCCCGTTGAACCATCTGCTTGATCCTGCAAACTACAGGATAGAAGGCCGCATGTGGCAAGGTCATGTTCGGCATTATTTTGCGGTCCCCTACGGGCCCTATTACATATGGGGGGCCACTGCGCGAATATTGCGAATGTTGGCGGATATTTTGGAAAAATCCAATGCGTCTTAATGCTGAATGGCTGGGTGCGGATGGGCCACAAGCCGTGTGTAGCGCTTTGCAAACTGCAGGCTATCAAGCGTATTTTGTGGGGGGCTGCGTGCGCAACGCTTTGCTGGGAATTGATGTGACGGACATCGACATGGCAACGGACGCACACCCCGATGAGGTTATAAAAATCGCCGAAAGCCATCATATGCGGGCGATCCCCACCGGCATTGACCATGGCACCGTGACGATTGTAGCGGGCAATACGACCATTGAGATGACCACGTTTCGCAAGGATGTTGAAACCGATGGCCGTCGCGCGGTGGTGGCCTTTTCCACATCCATAAACGACGATGCCAAACGTCGTGATTTCACCATGAACGCACTTTATGCGGATTGCCAAGGGCAGATTTCAGACCCGTTGGCGGGCCTGAAAGATTTGCGGGCGCGCCGTGTCAGGTTCATCGAAAATCCAGCAGCCCGCATCCGCGAAGATTATCTGCGCATTCTGCGGTTTTTCCGTATTCATGCGCTTTACGGCGATCCCGATGCAGGGTTGGATGCGGATGCCTTGGCGGCCTGTGCCGAAAATCTGGACGGTATAAAAACCCTGTCAAAGGAACGCATCGGCCATGAAATGCGCAAACTTCTGGCGGCAAATGACCCCGCGCCCAGCATAGCGGCAATGGCCCGCTCTGGGGTTCTGGCGCAGATTTTGACCGGCACAAACCCACAATCCATAGCCCCATTGATCCATTTGGAAAACACGATTGGTGCCGCACCGAATTGGATGCGCCGCTTATTGGCACTGGGCGGCGAAAACATCCAAACCGCCTTGCGTCTTGGAAAACGCGAAGCGCGGCTTCTGGCCGCCATGAGGTCAGTCGTGAACAATGCCGTGACCCCGCGCATTGCCGCCTATAAACTCGGAGCGGAAAATGGACTTGATGCGGTGCTGGTTTTGCATGCACATTTAGGTACACCGTTACCTGAAAATCTGAAACAAGAATTGGAAATTGGCACAAATGCCAAATTTCCGGTTACCGCCGCAGATTTATCCCCGCTTGGCGGCTCCGCATTGGGGGCTTGTCTAAAACAGCTTGAAACCGCTTGGCTTGGCTCTGGTTTGCGCCTGTCCAAGGACGCATTATTGGACTTGGACCGCACAAATGACTGAGACATTCAAAATTGACCGCCTAAGCTGGCAAGGGGACGGGGTTGCAAGTGTTCGCAACGATAGTGTTTTTGTGCCTTTCGCCTTGGCTGGCGAGTTATGTGAAGGTGATATTGCGCACGGAGTTTGTGAAGATGTACGTATTCTGGAACCTGTCACGGACCGCATCAAACCTGCCTGCCGCCATTTCAAAAAATGCGGCGGGTGTATTTTACAACATGCCGATGATGCGCTTTTGGCGCATTGGAAGATCGGGTTGGTTAAAGATACGCTTGCGCTTAATCATATTGAAACCACGTTTCGACCGATTAAAGTCTCGCCGCCCCATAGCCGCAGACGGGCGGTTTTTGCAGCCCAGCGCACCAAAAAATCTGCCGAAGTGGGGTTTCACAAACGCAATTCGGATGTTCTGATCAACCTGTTGGAATGCCCGCTGATGCATCCCGAAATAATGCAGGCGATGGCCGCTTACCGCGAGATTGCCCGGCTGGGCTGTTCGCGCAAAACCGAAATTCGTATTGGCGTAACTGTATCGGAAAATGGCTTGGATGTGGATGTGACGGACGCCAAAGAGTTGGAACCGAAACAGACCGAGGCATTGGCCACAACCGCCGCACAACACGGGCTGGCGCGGATCAGCTGGAACGGCGAGGTTTTGGCGCAGCTTAAACCACCCACGCAACACTTTGGCCCCGCCCATGTGATCCCGCCAAGCGGATCGTTTTTACAAGCAACCCAGATGGGCGAAAAAACCCTTGTGGACGCTGCAATTGAAACCCTCTCGGGGTGTAGAAATATATTGGATTTGTTCAGCGGTTCAGGAACCTTCGCCTTGCCTTTGGCCCGGTTCGCCCAAATCCATGCGGTTGAAACCGTCCCCGAAATGCTGGAAGCATTAGCCGCAGGATGGCGGCAAGCAACCGGCACAAGGGATGTCTCTACCGAAATACGTGATTTATTTTACCGACCGTTACTACTGGATGAATTGAAAAAATATGACGGGGTTGTGATTGATCCACCCCGCGCAGGTGCGCTGGAACAGGTGAAAATTCTGGCGAAATCCAACATCGGTAAAATCTCGTATATCTCGTGCAACCCGGCCACCTTTGCACGGGATGCAAAAATCCTGACCACCGGCGGTTATCTGTTGAACTGGGTGCAGGTTGTTGATCAGTTCCGCTGGTCATCGCATGTTGAACTTGTGGCTGAGTTTACCCGCGCATAAACGTAAGTTTACGCACCCCTTGTGCAAGCCAGCGGCAGACGAACACCAAAACCACCGCCACCAACATGTTTTGGGCATAAAACATCAGGCGCGCCGATAATTCCAGACTGTTTAGAAACAGATACGGCAAGCCGGATGTAACTGTGCCCATGGGTTCGGAATTAAAACTGCGCACAACAGTTTCGATCCAAACAAGATATAATAGGTTAACGCAAACTGTCATGCCCAGAATTTTGCGCAAAGGGCGAAAGGCACCAAGGATGAAAAAGGCGTCAATCCATTGCAAAACCGGCCCCATCAGGTGCAGGTAGTATTGCTCCCAAAACGGGCTTGCCGCGACCCCGTTCACATAAAACGCGGTTGGGTCGGACAGGTAGATTTTCCAGTATAAAAACACCACCATTATATTCAGGATAACAGTGGAAGATGCCCCGACTTCATGTCGGTTTTGCTCGCGGCCCATGGAACGGCGCAACAAGAAAAAAGCAAACAACGATACCACGCACAACCGCCAGGTCAGCAACCGCCCTACTCGCCACCCCGTGTCCTCCGGGGACAACATGATCGATGAATTGGG
>CAZMMG010000278.1:0-3364 GCA_964567355.1 uncultured Neptunicoccus sp. | reverse complement strand
GTATATAATATACCCATAATTAAGAAAACTATAAGCCCATTTAGAGGTTGTCATGCCAAAATCACCAGGAGGTGCCCTGCTTCACAGGCTCAACGTCGAAAGAGGGATGTCTGTGCCGATTTACCGGCAAATTGATGCCTCTCTGCGCCGTTTAATCCTTGATGGCACATTGCGTCAGGGTCAAAAACTGCCCTCGACCCGTGAATTGGCTCAAGACCTCGGTGTGTCCCGGATTACGGTGAAATCGGTTTACGAACAGTTGATCGCCGAAGGCTATGCCATCGCAAGAGTAGGGGCCGGAACCTTCGTTTCAGACGGTTTGGATTTCGAAGCTTCGCCAAAAATCAGGCAACCGCGCCACAAAAACCGCGCACCTTATATCGAAATCTCCCAGCGCTCTAAAACGATCATGACATCCAAGGCCAGCCTGCGCCATGGCAAGACAGCCCCGTTTCGCCCCGGCGTACCCGCGCTGGATCTTTTTCCAATCAAGGTCTGGAACAAATATCTGCTAGATGCCGCCGGAAGCGATGCACGGCGCACTCTGAGTTATGGCGAACTTAACGGCAGCACCGCACTTCGGGCGTCTCTTGCAAGACACTTGACCGATGCCCGAGCTATGCAAGTTGACCCCGGTCAAATCGTCATAACCTCTGGTGCGCAACAAGCCTTTGTTCTAATCGCGTTTGTTTTGCTGAACAAAGGCGACACGGTCTGGTATGAAAATCCGGGCCATATTGCCGGGCGCGATGTAATGCAAGCCATGGGGGCCAATGTCGCACCGGTGCCGATCAACAGCGAAGGTATGGATATTGACTTTGCCACAAGGAAACACCTCAGACCAACGCTGATCTTCACTACGCCCTCGCATCAGCAGCCGTTGGGAACAACCATGAGCCTTGCCCGCCGTCTGGCACTGCTTAATTACGCACAAGACAGCGGTGCATGGATTATCGAAGATGATTACGACAGTGAGTTCCGTTATAAGGGACGCCCCTTGCCCGCCCTTAGTGCGCTTGATAGCGAACGCAGGGTTTTTTATGTCGGTACATTTTCGAAATCCATGTTCGCAGCCATTCGACTTGGCTATATCGTGGTTCCCCCCGAACTGGTCGAGACCTTTGCACAGGCCCGAAACCTTCTTGGCCAAAGCTCATCTGCCGTGGTGGAACAGGCCCTGTCCCGGTTCATGGACGATGGCCGGTTTGTCGAACATATTCGCAAAATGCGTCGCGTTTACCGAGAGCGCCGCGACATTCTTCATGATTGCCTGACAAAAGACTGCGCCGATACTCTGGAGCCTCAATCAACAGATGCGGGAATGCACATGTTGGCTTGGCTGAAAAACGGCACCGACGATCAAGCGGCACATCTTGCCTTGCTGAAGGCCGGCATCGAATCCCTGCCGTTGTCGATCTATTGCATTGAGCCTATGGAACATACAGGCATTGTTTTAGGATTTTCCGGAGCCCCTGAAAAGCGCATCCCCAAACTGGTTAAGCGTATGTCCGAAACTCTGCGCACACTGGCACCGGTCAAATAGCTGTTGTTTCTTCAGGACGGTTTCAACATCCAGAGCCAGTTAACCCTAGCTTTTCAGCGCATCCAAATCCTTGAACAATTCCAAAGCTTCGGGATTTGCCATGGCTTCGGTATTTTTAACGCTGCGGCCATGCACCACGTCGCGCACCGCCAATTCGGTAATCTTACCCGATTTGGTGCGCGGTATATCCGCCACCGCGATGACTTTGGCGGGCACATGGCGCGGTGTGGCGTTTTGGCGAATTTCGGTTTTGATGCGTTTGGTCAAGGCATCAGTCAGCGTGATACCTTCACGCAGACGCACGAACAGTACCACGCGCACGTCATTGTCCCAGCGTTGGCCAATGACCAGCCCTTCCAGAACATCCTCGATCCGCTCGACCTGACGGTAAATCTCGGCGGTGCCAATACGCACACCACCGGGGTTCAGCACCGCATCCGAGCGACCATAGAAGATCATACCACCCTCTGCAGTCAGCTCCACCCAATCGCCGTGATACCAGACATTATCGAATTTTTCAAAATAGGCGGCGTGATAACGTTTGCGATCCGGATCATCCCAAAACCCGATCGGCATGGACGGATGCGCGGTGGTGCAAACCAGCTCACCCGGCACAGCCTGCACCGCTTTGCCTGTCTCGTCGAATACTTGTGTATTCATCCCCAATTGACGTTTCTGGCATTGCCCACGGTAAACCGGACTGATCGGGCTACCGCCTACAAAACAGGCCAAAATATCAGTACCACCCGCGACCGAGGACAAACAAACATCCGGTTTCCAGTCTTTATAGATATAATCAAAGCCTTCAGGCGCCAACGGCGAGCCTGTGGACATGATCGTGCGCAGAGCGGATAAATCGTGGGTTCGGACCGGTTTGACCCCCGCTTTGGCGCAGGCGTCGATATATTTGGCGGAAGTGCCGAAATGGGTAACTTTTTCCACAGCAGCCAGATCGGCCAGAACATTGCCGTCTGGATAAAATGGTGATCCGTCATACAAAATCAGCGTCGCCCCCGAGGCCAAGCCCGACACCAACCAGTTCCACATCATCCAGCCGCAGGTGGTGAAATAGAACAAACGATCACCCGGACGCACATCGCATTGAAACTGGTGTTCTTTCAGATGCTGCAACAGCGCACCGCCCACCGAATGCACGATACATTTCGGCAGGCCCGTGGTGCCCGATGAGAACATGATATATAGCGGGGCATTAAAATCCACACGTGTATAGGCAATGTCGCGGGCTTCATAACGGCCCAGTACATCCGCCCAATGCGCGCCCTTATCGCCCAAAATGCTTATATCCGCTGTCGCTTCTACATATGGAACAACGATGACCTTTTGAATGGACGGGATTTCTCCCGCCAATTCCGAAGCCACTTCCAGTGAAGAATGTATTTTGCCGTTATAATGATAGGCGTCCGCGGTGAACAATATTTTAGGCTCGATCTGGCCAAAGCGGTCTTTAACCCCGTTAAGACCAAAATCAGGGGAACACGACGACCAGACGCCGCCCAGACTTGTCACCGCCAGCATAGCGGCAATGGCTTCGGGCAGGTTGGGTAAAAAGCCAGCAACCCGGTCACCCGCCCCGATGCCTTCGGCGATCAGCGCCTGTTGTAATTTGGAAACCGTGCCTTTCAACGCATCCCACGACCATTCCACTCGGTCGCCGTTTTCGCTGTGAAAGATGATGCTGGGCGCGTCATTTGTATGGGCGAGCAGGTTTTCCGCAAAATTAATTTTGCATTGAGGGAAAAACTGCGCATCTATAAGGCTGCCATCATCAACCAATACCGGGCCTGATTTATCGCCGACGAC
>CAZMMG010000277.1:0-3416 GCA_964567355.1 uncultured Neptunicoccus sp. | reverse complement strand
TTCCCCTTGGAATACGGCCACAATGGTCTTAAGTCATAATTTGATCAAATTATTAAGGAGCGCATGTGAGCAGCTTTGAAATTATCATGCTTTTTTCGATTTGCCTGTTTGGGGGTATCATAAAAGGTACGCTCGGGATTGCTCTGCCGACATTTTTGTTGGGATTCATGACGATGTACTACGAGCCGCGCACGGCTGTGGCGATGATTTTGTTCGTGATTATGACCACCAATATGCGTCAAGCGATCGTGGGCGGCAACATGTGGAAGATTGTCAAACGCCACAAATATTATTGCATTTTTGCAAGTGTCGGGATTTTTCTGGTGGCGCTTGTCGGTGCCAGGGTGCCGGTCACGATTATTCAAACAAGTGTTGGAATAGCGATCTCTATTTTTGCAATCAGCAGCCTGCTTTCCTATGTTCCCAAACTGAGCTTGAAATTCGATACACCGGTACAGATTGTTGCTGGTATTTGTAGTGGTATATTAGGCGGCTTGACAGCTATTTGGGGCCCGCCGCTGGCGATTTATCTGGTGTCTTTACGGGTGGAAAAATCCCAATTCATCCAAACTCTGGGGGTGATGTTTTCCATTCAATCGGTGTTTTTGCTGATCGGCTTTACGGTTTCGGGGGAACTGACGGTGCATCTTGCGCTGCTCGGTTTGGCCTTGTTGGTGCCAACATTTATCGGCATGTATATCGGTGAAAAAATTCGTACCCGTTTGAACACGGAACAATTTTCCCGTGTGTTTTTAAGCGTGTTTTTGCTTCTTGGCCTGAACCTGATCAGGCGCGGTATAATGGGTGGTTAAGTGATCTTGCGCAGGCTTGCGAAGCCTTATAGATTTATCAATGTACTTAGAGGAGAATCCCCACATGTCTTTACGCATCAATGATGTCGTCCCTAACTTTGCAGCAACAACAGATGAAGGAACGGTTTATTTTCACGACTGGATTGGTGATAGCTGGGCTGTCCTATTCAGCCATCCCAAGGATTTTACCCCGGTTTGCACTACCGAATTTGGTGCGGTTGCACAGCTTGCGGATGAATGGAAAAAACGCGACACCAAGGTAATGGGTCTTTCCGTGGACGGTGTCGCAGAGCACAAAAAATGGAAATTAGATATTGAAAAAACTTCCGGTGCAAAGCCCGGCTTTCCGATCATAGCGGATGAGGATCTGGCCGTGTCCAAAGCCTTTGATATGCTGCCAGCCGAGGCCTATCTGCCTGATGGGCGCACGCCTGCCCATAGTGCAACGGTGCGTTCCGTTTTCATTATCGGGCCGGATAAACAGTTGAAACTGTCAATGACTTATCCAATGTCTGTGGGTCGTAATTTTGCCGAAGTGCTGCGGGCGCTTGATGCCTTGCAAACCACCACTGATAACGGTGTTGCAACCCCGGCGAACTGGATAGTCGGTCAAGATGTGATCATTCCGCCAACGGTCAGCGATGAGGATGCCAAGGCAAAATTCGGAGATTTTGAAACCGTACTTCCGTACCTTCGCAAAACCTCGTTGCCGTCGTAATCCTGAAAAACAATAGGCCAGAGTTGCCCTGATATGATCCGGGCAACTCTGGTTGATGATTTAATGCGCCAGTAAAACAGGCACTGTCATGGTCTTTAAAATGTGGTTGCTGGTGGCCCCCAGCACAAAATCGTAGACTTTTGAGTGACCAAAGCCACCGGTGACGATCAGATCGGCCCCCATATCACTGGCTTCATTCAGCAACTCGTCTCCAATGGAAATGCCGCCGGGTTCGCGGTGGGTAACAGTGACTTTGGCACCGTGGCGATCCAAACTCATGGCAATTTGTTCTGCGGTTTGTTCTATGAAATGGGTTTTTTCATTTTGCTTGCCGACCCAAAAAATCTGTGTGGCATTGGCATCCCGGATGAAGGGCAGGGCGTCGTGCGCGGCGCGTGATGATTCGCGTGTGCCGCTCCAACCCAGTAAAATGTTTTTGCCTACGGTTTCAAACGTGCCGGCATAGGGTAGAACCAAAACCGGGCGACCGGAATTCATAACCGCCTTTTCGATCAGGTTCTGCTGGTTGCGTGGTGAGCGATCCGAATTTGACTGCCCCATGATGATCAAATCCGAGCCGATCCAATCGGCAATAAACTGTTGATCTTGGCTGAAATCATGCGCACCCACCTCGCGCCATTCAGAAATGAAATTTTCTGATGCCATGGTTTTGTCGAATATAGCTTTTATATCTTTGGATTTTCGTTTCCGTTTTTCAATAACCGATGTCATCTGTTCGATATTTGCCACCGAAAACATTGCAGGCAATGCTTCAAAGGCAGGTGCGCTGTGCACGCCGACCAAATGAGCGTTGAACTTGCGGGCAACCATCGCCGCATAGGTGCAAAGCCGTTCCGCATTTTCCAGATGTTTCAAGCTAAGAGTGATGGTTTTATATGTCATTGGGGGACCTCATGGGCTGCTGTGTTCACAGTGATTATAAGGATTGAAACCAAGGGGTGTCATTGACATGGATCAAGTGGATCGGTTGATTAAGCTTTAGCCCGATATGATCGCTTTAAGTTCGACATCTGTGAATTTTTGAATTGTATTCAAACTGCGAAACGCTGCCTGCCATGCGATCATCGTCTAGTTTCAGCGGGACATGTAGTTCGCATAAAGTGTTGCCTCCCACGACAGGTTCAAAATTTATACGAACGGTTTCATTGCAGTACATTTCTATATCAGCCTGCCATGCGCTGCGCTCTTGGGTGTCTTCAACATATGCCCGCAAATCCCCCCATGCGGGTGTTGGTAGAAATATAGGTTGCATCGCTCGGGAAAAATCCTGAATGGTTGTTATCTTGATTTTTGCGCCCAGAAACTGTTTGAGAGGCTCATTGATTAAAACAATATGGCCTTTGCGATCAAAAACGATCAATCCTACAGATGTTGCATCCAATGTGTTTTCCAGACAGGACAGCTGCGCTCTGAACTGGCGTTCCATGGCCAGCACCATAGTAACATCCTCAAATAGAAATACTACAGTACCGGAAGGATGCGGCCGGCCAATGACCCGCAATGTACGGCCATCGGGCAAACCCCATTCTTCGCTGAAATCATCTTTCATGGCGCTGCGTTTTATTTGTCGAAATCTATTGTGCCATGATGTGTAATCTTTGGGTTCCGGCAAAACATGTGTATTGCGCAACCTGTCCAGAAAACCAAGCAGATTGGGTTTTTTCAACAGCCATTCAGGTCGCAAACCCAAATGTTCGCTTAAGGCTGGATTGAACAGAGCAAGCTGATTTTGGGTATCAAAAACAGCGATGCCTATTTTCAACTGGGCAAAAGTGGTGCTCATTGTTTGTATAAAGCGATCAGCAGACTTTGGCTGCTGTTTTGCCAACGGATCGGCAAAGGCGAAACAGTATTCGATATGATCT
>CAZMMG010000276.1:0-3419 GCA_964567355.1 uncultured Neptunicoccus sp. | reverse complement strand
CATCCGAGCCAACATCGCGGCCCAGTCGCAACTTTCGGTGCCGCCAGCCCCCGATTTCACTTCCAAAAAGGTGTCATTGCTATCAGCTTCGCCGTTCAACAGGGCTTCCAGTTTACGTTTTGCTGCCAGTTTTTCAAGCTTTTGAATGGCACATTCCGCTTCATCCACAATGGCCTGATCTTCTTCCATTTCACCCAGTTCTATCAGGTCTATATTATCGCTGAGTTCCTGCGCCAAGGAACTGTAATTCTCCATCGCATCCACCAGCATTTGACGATCACGCATCAGTTTTTGTGCTTTTGCTGGATCATCCCACAGATCGGGGCTTTCCGACATCGCATTGAATTCTTCCAGCCTGTGCGGGGCCGTGTCCCAATCCATACGCTGTTTCAGCAGGTTTAATGCGTCTTCAATAACCGCAACTGTATTTTCAATTTCTGCGCGCATCTTACCTGCTTGTTTATTATGTCCAGTGCTGTTCTACAAAGCCCGCGCTACAGCGTAAAGCCTAATATAGACCGCCTGAAGACAGCGAACCGAATGTGGCTTTTTTCGGGATTTTTTTGACAGCGCCGGTCGAGGTTTTAACGGTTGTGTCTTCGGTGCCCGCATCGCGTGAGATAAGCGATAAATCTGACCCCATACCCCAGCCGCCGTCAATGACATTCATCATGCCACCCATGGGGTCTTCACCAAAACGGAATAATTCAGCAACCACATTTTCACCTTTGGCATCACTTGCAAGGCGTGTGCCAGTATAGCGGTCAAAATTTACAAATACCGTATTTGGGGGGACTTTGAAATCGGAAGAGCCGTATATTTCAATCGCTTTTTTCATAAAGCTGGCAAAAACAGGACCGCACATAGTACCGCCGTAAGCCCCACGCCCCAGTGTTCTGGGATTGTCAAATCCCATATAGCAACCTGCCACGATATTCGGGGTGAAACCGGTAAACCATACATCTTTGGCATTATTTGTGGTGCCGGTTTTACCTGCAACAGGAACCCCCAGTCGAACCGTTCGGCTGGCAGTACCGCGCTCGACCACACCGCGCATCATCGAGGTCAGGCGGTAAGCCGTCACCTCATCCATAATGCGTTCACGGTTGTTGTCTATTTCAGGTGAATACCCTGGTGTAATATCGGCAGATGAACATTCCACGCAGTCGCGTCTGTCATGGCGGTACACCGTCTCGCCACGGCGGTTTTGAACCCGGTCCACAAGTGTTGGCTCTACCCGTTCGCCACCGTTGGCAAACATTGCATAAGCCGCAACCATCCTGAACAATGTGGTTTCTTGCGCCCCCAGTGCATTGGCCAGAAATTGGTTCATATGATCGTAAACCCCGAACCGTTCGGCATATTTGGCCACAACATCCATGCCCACATCACGCGCCAGCCGAATAGTCATCAGGTTGCGCGAGCGCTCAATGCCTAGGCGCATCGGAGCCGGGCCAAGATAGGTGTTTGAAGAGTTTTTAGGCCGCCACAAGCCTTGTGGAGTTTCTACTTCGATCGGCGCATCAAGAATAACCGTGGCAGGCGAATAACCACTGTCCAATGCCGAAGCATAGACAAACGGCTTGAACGAAGACCCCGGTTGGCGCGTGGCCTGGGTGGCGCGGTTAAACACGCTATATTGATAGGAAAATCCGCCCTGCATCGCCAAGACGCGGCCCGTATTGGTATCCATGGCCATAAATCCGCCCTCCAATTCGGGGATTTGGCGTAACGACCAGTTTTTAAACGCACCGTTTTTTTCAATGGCTTTTACGAAAATAACATCGCCAATGGCCAGTATCTCGCTTGGTTTTCTGGCTTTTCTAAGTGTTTTACCGTCTTTTTTTCGCCGCCATTTTAAATCTGACATTGGCACAAAATCACCTTTGGGGTTGGCTTCTACATCCTCAATACCAATACCCACGGATTTTTTGCCGACAGTCAGAACAACAGCCACATGCCAGCCAGCAATGTCGCGCGGAACTCTGATGTCGGACAACGCCTTGCGCCAAGATGCTTCGTCACTCAACTTGTCAGGGTCAATTTTTGCAGCGGGGCCACGATATAGATTGCGCCCGCGATCATATTTTTCCAAGCCTTCGCGCAAGGACAAGGCCGCCTGTTTTTGCAACACGGGATCCATCGTCGCCCGAATAGCCAAACCGCCACCAAAAAATTCATCCTGCCCGAAAGTGCTGGACAGTTGACGGCGAATTTCATCGGTAAAATAATCGCGCGGTGGGCGGGCTGCCCGAAGAGACGCATAATCCCCCCCCTGAACCGATTTAATGGGCGATGCCAGTGCAACCGTTTCCTGTTCCTTTGTGATATAGCCGTTATTGACCATTTGCCGAAGAACATAATTGCGCCGTGCCGTTGCACGTTTGCGCTGGCGTACCGGATGGTAATCGCTTGGGGCTTTGGGCAAGGCTGCAAGATAGGCGGCCTCTTCTATTGTGACATCATCTAGATGTTTACCAAAATAGGTTTCAGCCGCAGCGGCAACACCGTAAGAGTTTTGTCCCAGAAAAATTTCGTTCAGGTAAATTTCAAGAATTCGGTTTTTGCCCAAAGCATGTTCAATCCGGGTGGATAGAATCAACTCTTTGATTTTACGTTCATATTTCCGATCTCCATTCAACAGCATGATTTTAGCTACCTGCTGGGAAATCGTAGAGGCACCGCGCAACCGCTTGCCCCGCGCCCGATCAATCACCGCTTTGACAATCCCGATGGGATCATAGCCTTTGTGATGATAAAAATTCTTATCCTCGGCACTGATAAAGGCGTATTTAACCACGTCCGGTATTTCATCAACGGGAGTGAACAATCTGCGTTCTTGGGCAAATTCATCCATCACCTCACCCTTGATAGAGTAAATTTTGCTGATGGTTTTGGGCTCATAGCTGGCCAGATATTCATGATCCGGTAAATCCTGGCTATACGTAAACAGTATAGCCCCGACGATCAACGCGACCAAAACCGAACCGATTGTAATCCAGCTGAAAATCCAGCCAAAGAAAGAGAAGATTGATCGAAGCACGCGTGGCCCCCTTTATGTCACATTACGCCATTATAAACCGCCCATTTGGGAAGGTCAAAATTACATCGACAATATTCGGCAATAAAAGGCTGAATACTCTGCTGTTGCCCAAGGATCACCCTCTATTGTCGCAATAAATGCGCTTGTGCAGCATCCTCGACCGACCATGTATCCAAAGCTAAAACGATTCCCCCGATCACTTTTTGCCGCCAAGTTTTATTCAGCAGGTTATTCAGATCACGTTTATTCGACATAAAGCCCAACTCGATCAGTACCGAGGGTATATCGGGGGCTTTAAGAACCCTAAAACCTGCAAAAAGATGCGGCCTTTTGCGCAACCTGCCGATAGATTGCGCAATGCCCGACACCATCATAT
>CAZMMG010000275.1:0-3429 GCA_964567355.1 uncultured Neptunicoccus sp. | reverse complement strand
CCATAACAACATGAATATACTATATAATTTATCTTAACCTCCAAATAGCCGAACTATTAAACCAGTAAACTAGTTTAGTAATTTAACTATCTAGATTTCAAAGACATTCTTAACATATCTGATCCCGTCAGCTTTTGCCGGCGTCGCTTATAATCTAGTTATTACCAGCCGCCTTCGCCGCTTTACGCCGTTTGGCTTCGATCCTGCGCCACTTAATCACATTGGCATTATGTTCGCGCAAAGTCGCCGAAAACACATGCCCGCCGGTGCCGTCAGCCACAAAATACAGATTTCCCGTCATCGCAGGGTTCATCACCGCCTCGATGGCTTCGCGTCCCGGATTAGCAATAGGCCCAGGCGGCAGGCCTTTAATAATATATGTGTTATAGGGGGTCTTTTTAGACAATTCGCTGCGCTTCAACCCACGCCCCAAAATACCTTGGCCCTTGGTGATCCCGTAAATCACCGCAGGGTCGGTTTGCAACCTCATGCCTTTTTTCAACCGGTTAATAAATACACCGGCCACTTCGGCCCGCTCATCGACTTTTCCGGTCTCTTTCTCGACAATGGACGCCAATGTCAAAGCTTCCAAGGGCGACTTGAACGGCAAGCCATCTGCACGCTTCGCCCAGGCATCCACCAGTATTTTATTCTGGGCCGTTTTCATCCGGTCAATTATCTCGGACCGCAAAGCCCCTGCCCGCACCTCGATCGTGTTAGGCGCCAAACTGCCCTCTGTAGGCATATCCGGCATCGGGCCTGCCAGAAAATCCGCCGCCTTCAATGCTGCGATAACCTGCCAGCTCGTCACCCCTTCAGCCACCGATAGCTGATAGGAAATCGGGGCCTTTCTGGCCACAAGATCAGCATAAACCGCAGGGATGTCCTCACCTGCCACAAAGGATGCCAGCTTGATAAATTTCCCGTCACTGGCTTTGCGTTCACGCAAAATCAACTCGGCAGGCTTGGCAACCTTGACATTATACCGCGCCACATAACGAAACCGGCTCGGCCCGCCCTTGGTGACAATTTCCAGAATATCCACCATCGAGGCCTGCGCCGGAATTTCATAATCCCCGAATTTCAACTGGCTGTTCTTGTCCAGATAATCGGACCCGATACGCATCACCAAACCATTGCTGATCGCCCCTTGGGCCATCAGATCTTTTGACAAGGCTTTCATATTTCCGCCGCGTGGCACCTCGATGAAAATAGCAGATTGCAGCGGCCCGGGCTTACGAAACTCGGCCTTACCCCAAAAAACCAAACCCGCCAAAGCGATCATCAGGACAATCAGCAGGTTAAAGAAGTTAGCCGCGAAATGCTTGTTCATAGGCCTAGCTACCCATTTTACCCATTACCAGGGTTGCATTGGTGCCGCCAAAGCCAAAGGAGTTCGACAAAACATGATCTATTTTGCGCGAAACTGCCTTATTCGGGGCCAGATCCAGATCGGTTTCCACATCCAGATTGTCCAGATTAATCGTAGGCGGTGCAATTTGATCGCGCAAAGCCAAAATACAGAAAATCGCTTCAACAGCCCCTGCCGCGCCCAATAAATGCCCGATAGAAGATTTAGTTGATGACATCGTGACATTCTTGGCCGCATCACCCAATAGTCGGGTCACCGCCCCCAATTCAATCGTATCTGCCATGGTCGAGGTGCCATGCGCATTGATATAATCAATATCCGACGGCTTCAGCCCTGCACGTTTCAATGCCGATTTCATCGCCCGGAATCCACCATCACCATCAGAAGCGGGGGCGGTAATATGGTAGGCATCCCCGGACATGCCGTAGCCCAGAATTTCCGCGTAAATCTTCGCGCCGCGCGCCTTGGCGTGTTCATATTCTTCCAACACCAGCATACCTGAACCTTCGCCCATAACGAAACCGTCACGGTCGCGGTCATAAGGGCGCGATGCCAGCTTCGGGGTGTCACGGAAGGATTTTGACAAAGCCTTACAAGCGTTAAAGCCCGCCACACCGATTTCGCAAATTGGACTTTCCGCACCGCCGGCAATCATCACATCCACATCGTCGAGCATAATCATCCGTGCCGCATCCCCGATCGCATGTGTGCCGGATGAACAGGCCGTCACTACCGCATGGGTTGGCCCTTTAAAGCCGTGGCGAATAGCCACTTGGCCAGAGGCAAGATTGATCAAAGCCCCCGGAATAAAGAACGGCGAAACCCGGCGCGGGCCACGCTCGTGCAAAGTCACAGCCGTTTCCGCAATAGAGCGCAAACCGCCAATACCTGAACCAACCATAACCCCGGTACGCTCCCGGCTTTCCGCGTCCTCGGGCGTCCAACCGGAATCTTTCACTGCTTGATCGGCGGCACACATCGCGTAAAGGATAAAATCATCAACCTTGCGCTGCTCTTTGGGTGCCATCCAGTCGTCGGGATTGAATGTGCCATTGGTTCCATCCCCATAAGGAACCTCGCAAGCATAGTTGGTACCCAGATGATCCGCATCCCAACGCTCAATCGTGCGCGTGGCTGATTGCCCGGCAAGCAAACGTTTCCATGTTTCTTCCACACCACATGCAAGTGGCGATACCATTCCTAGTCCTGTGACAACAACGCGACGCATATTCACCTCTTTGTATTTCTGCCTTAAATGCCCTAATTACCCTGCCGATCAAAATTCGGCAAGCAATCAACCGCACATTGGCTGAATTTAGCAAAAAAGGCGCGCCCCGCAAAGGACGCGCCCCTTAAAACACGCATGTTTTAAATTCTTTAGCTGGCTTCAGTGATAAATTTCACTGCGTCGCCAAAAGACTGAATGGTTTCAGCCGCATCGTCTGGAATTTCGATACCAAACTCTTCTTCAAATGCCATAACCAGCTCTACTGTGTCCAGGCTGTCTGCGCCCAGATCATCGATGAAAGATGCTGTTTCAGTTACTTTTGCCTCGTCGACACTCAGGTGCTCAACAACGATTTTCTTTACACGATCTGCAATGTCGCTCATGTTTAAGTCCTCATATTGCGGGGTATTCCCCTTGGTTTTTCATCAATACCCGATTGCGGGTACCAAAAAGCGGTCATACTTTTACAACCATAGTTCCAAAAGCGACCCCGCCCTTGGTTAATCTCAGCCGCGCTATAGCATAAAGAAACACATTGGCAAATAGTTTCGAGACGTAGGGGCAATATAGTCGGCATATTCTGGCTTGGGCAAGCATGTACACGCAGTTGTGTTGTGGGAAGGTGGGGGGGCTATTGGGTAGAGGCTGCGGAATGGATTAACCCACTTGAGTATCAGAAAACGGTTCGGCCACGATTTGATACTCATCTTCAAATAATATGTACCCTAACCGTTTGGATTTCAGTACATCACCGTTTGGATTTCAGTACATCAACCGGGTATCCATTTTCTTCAAGAAGCCGTTTCATTTGAAAGGCGCGCTTTATATG
>CAZMMG010000274.1:0-3462 GCA_964567355.1 uncultured Neptunicoccus sp. | reverse complement strand
GTCCCTGAAGTTGTGCGCAAAGCCTTTAAATTCGCCGAAGCGGAAAAGCCGGGCGGCGCATTCATCGATTTCCCCGAAAATGTCGCCGACATGGAAATAGACGAAATTCCCCCCTTGAAAGTACAAGCGCCGCAAGCCGCCGTGGCCCCGCTTGGCATCGGTAAGAAAGTTATCAAGCGGCTGAACGCGGCTAAAAATCCGGTGATTATTGCCGGGAACGGTGTGATCCGCTTTGACGCCTGCAAGGAACTTGTCGCCTTCGCCGAAGCCGCAAACGCGCCTGTTGCCACTACATTTATGGCTAAGGGCGCAATGCCATCCTCGCACCCGCTATCTATCGGAACTGTGGGCCTGAAAGCCCATGATCTGGTGGCTTTTGGTATCGAACAGGCAGATCTGGTGATCTGTGTCGGTCTTGATATGGTCGAATACACCCCAAGCTATTGGAACCCTAACGCCGACATCAAAATCATCAATGTCGATGCCCGCCCTGCGGAAGTGGACACCCACTATATCCCCGAAATAGGTATGATCGGTGACATCAAAGACAGTCTGAAACGCCTTGCCAATCTGTGTACCGGTCACTCTGACAACAAGGTTGCCAAGCTGCACGATAAAATCGTGACCGAGTTGAATGCACAAGCAAGCGATAATAGCTACCCGCCCAAACCGCAGAAAATCATTTGCGATCTGCGCGCCGTGATGAACGATGAGGACATCGTGATTTCGGATGTGGGGGCGCATAAAATGTGGATGGCGCGGATGTTCCAAGCCGAACAGCCCAATACCTGCATCATCTCGAACGGTTTTGCCTCGATGGGTATCGCGTTGCCCGGCGCTATTGCCGCCAAAATGATCAACCCCGATAAAAACATCCTTGCGGTTGCCGGTGACAGTGGGTTTATGATGAACAGCCAAGAGATCGAGACCGCCCTGCGCCTTGGCCTAAACATCACCGTGATCATCTTCAACGACAATAAATACGGGCTGATCGAGTGGCACCAAATGCGCGAATATGGCCGTTCCAGCCATATCGATGTGGGCAACGCCGATTTCGTGAAATTCGCCGAAAGCTTCGGCGCCAACGGCTACCGTGTTGATAAAACAGAAAATTTGCAATCCACCCTGCAAACCGCAATGAACGACGGCACTGTTTCGATTATTGATTGTCCAGTTGATTATTCCGAGAATATGAAACTGACCGCCCGCCTGAAATCACTTTCCTCACCCTTTGAAGACTAGGATACACAGATGAAACCGTTTAAATTCCAAACCACCAGCTCGATTTTGTCAGAGGTTGGTGCCACTGCCAAAATAGGTCAGATCATGGCCGATATGGGCTGCAAAAACGTGGCTTTCGTCACCGATGCGATGATCCTGAAACTTGGTTTGGCGCAAGCTGCACTTGACGGCCTGAAAGCTGCAGGCATTGCGGTTCATGTTATTGACAATGTGGTTGCCGACCCGCCCGAAGCAATGATCCGCGCCGCTGTGGCCGAGGCCAAGGCCCAAGGTATCGACGGGGTTGTTTCCGTTGGTGGTGGCTCTTCCATGGATACCGCCAAATTGATCTCGGTGCTGTCGCAACGGGGTGCGCCGCAAGATTTGGACGATATGTACGGTGTCGGCATGGTCATAGGTGGCCGCCTGCCACTGGTTTTGGCCCCCACCACTGCGGGGACTGGCTCGGAAGTGACCCCGATATCCATCGTTACCACCCGCACCTCCGAGAAAAAAGGTGTGGTATCGCCGGTGCTTTTGCCCGACTGGGCAATATTGGATGCGGAACTAACCGTTGGTCTGCCAGCCCATATCACGGCGGCCACAGGTATTGACGCAATGGTGCACGCAATAGAGGCCTACACTACGAAACACGCCAAAAACATTCTGTCCGACACGCTGGCACGTCAAGCCCTGCAACTGTTGGGTGGGGCCATCCATACTGCTTGTCGTAACGGTGCAGACCGTGCGGCACGCTCGAATATGTTGCTGGGTTCGATGCTGGCAGGCATGTCGTTTGCCAATGCCCCCGTGGCCGCGGTGCATGCTCTGGCCTATCCGCTGGGTGGACATTTTCATGTGCCACACGGGTTAAGCAACGCCATCGTTTTGCCGCATGTGCTGGAGTTTAACATGGAAGACGCATTGGCCGCGTCGCAATACGCCGAAATTGCTCCGATCATCTTTCCTGAACTGGCGGGTAAATCGGCCAACGCCATTTGTGAAGGTATGGTGCAGGGCTTCAAAGACTTGGGGCCAGAACTGGGCATGAAATCCACCCTGCGCGAGGTTGGTGTTAACCACAACGACCTGCCGATGCTGGCCGAGGACGGCATGAAACAAACCCGTCTGTTGGTGAACAACCCGCGTGAAATGACTTACGATGCCGCTTTGGCGATCTATACCGCAGCATTATAAGGAACCGCTAACATGGCCGATGCAAAAGATACCATGAATGACATATTCAAGCTCTGGCAGGACGGTCAGGATGCGTTCTTTAATGCGCAAAAGGATTTGGCGGATAGTTTTGCCAAATCCATGACGCAAGGATTTATCCCAAAGCCGACCAATATGGCGACACAGGGTTTTGGCGCATGGCAGGACTTTGTCAAAGCATGGGCGCCGGCTTGGGACCCTGCAACGGCAATGGCCACGGGTTCGGCAGACATGATGGGCAAAAGTCGCAATGCCATGTTCAGCCTGTTTGACCCTGCTACATGGATGGCGCAAAGCCCCGAGCAGTTGAAAACCATCTTGCAGGGTATTGCCAACGCACCGCAATTTGCCGATTTGGTGATGCCGCAAGGTGATATGGCATCCGCATGGGCCGAAACAGTCGCATTTCAGGAAGCCACCGCCGCCTTTGCCAAGATCATGCACGAGGCATGGACGCGCAGCTATGCGGAATATTCCAAGGCTTTTAGTCTGGACGATCTGAAATCAGGCAAGGTCAAACAAGCGCTGGATGCATGGCTGAGCATTGCCAATAAGGAATTATTGGATACCCAAGCCAGTCAAGAGTTCATGGATGCACAGAAAAAACTGATGTCCAGCGCCACCAAGTTGAAGAAACGTCAGGCGGAAGCGGCTGAAATATGGGCGGAAAATTATCAGATGCCAACCCGCACGGAAATCGACGACCTGACTAAAATCGTCACCGAGTTGCGCCGCGAGCTGCGCGACCTGAAACGCAAAATAGGGTGAACTGAGCTATGGCTGCCTCAAACCTGATCAATGCAGAGTTTCCTGAAGCTTACCGCATCGCGTGGCAACAAATGATGGATGAGGGCGTCAAGGCGGTTAAATCCAGCGATACCCTGTCGAAGATCAACCAACGGGATGTGCAAATTGCCGAGACCCCTGCGGATGTGGTGTTTTGTGTCGATAAAGTCACCCTGTCGCGCTACCGATCTTTGGTGAAGAAAAAGGCAGACGTACCGCCGATGATCATCTGTTACGGGC
>CAZMMG010000273.1:0-3464 GCA_964567355.1 uncultured Neptunicoccus sp. | reverse complement strand
GGATGCAATCGTTGCCGTTACCGGTGCCGAATTACCAGTGCGTGTTGATGGCGAGCCAAGAGAAACCTGGAGTTCTTTTGAAGTTAAAGCCGGACAAGTTCTAAGCTTTGATTTTTTGAAAGCTGGTGCGCGTGCCTATATTGCCATAAGCGGCGGGATTGATACGCCACCAGCGCTTGGCAGCCGCTCAACCTATCCTATTGGGGCTTTGGGCGGTGTGAATGGTCGCAACGTCGAAACCAGTGATGAATTGCCGGTTGGCACGCCATCAAAAGCCAAAGCGGGCTTGAATGTCCCCGTGCAAATGCGCCGTTTGCCGACAAGCCCTGCGCATCTGCGGGTACTCCCAGGACTTTACTGGCACCGTATCACTGAAGCGTCTGGAAACAGCTTTTTTGACGATGAATGGCAGGTTGCCCCAGAAGCAGATCGCATGGGCTATCGTTTCAAAGGTGGGCGCCCCTTGGAGTTTGTTGATCGCGAACAACCGTTTGGGGCTGGGGCCGACCCGTCAAACATCGTTGATGGTTGCTATTCCTACGGACCAATTCCAGTGCCCGGTGGAAAAGAGCCAATTGTACTGCACCGCGATGCGGTTTCAGGCGGTGGATATTTCACGCTGGGGGCAATCATTTCGGCAGACATGGATTTCATCGGCCAGTTGCAACCGCACACCCCCGTAAAATTTGAAAAAGTCGATATGGCAGGTGCGATATCAGCCCGGTTTGAAAGGAAACGAATGCTTGAGATAATCAGAAAAGAGCTCGGGTAAGAGCCAAAATACCAACCCTTAATTGCGGAAAGCCGCAGAAACAATAACTGACTAGGAGGTCAGAATAATGAAACACGTTCAAAATTTGGTCATTGCCTTAAGCGTGGCCGCAACATTACCACTTGCAGCCAATGCAGGAGGAAGCTGGTATCCCTATGATGCAGAAGAAGTCACCCCAGCGTTTGCTGCTGATGGTAAGACAAGTGCAATCACATATAATGCCCTTGATAAGGCCGAAAAGCCTTGGAATATCTGCGTATCCTTTCCACATATGAAAGATGCCTATTGGTTGGGCGTTGATTACGGTGTGGCTGATGAGGCCGCGCGTCTTGGTGTAAAGATGAATCTTGTTGAAGCAGGCGGCTATACCGAGCTGAATAACCAAATCAGCCAAATCGAAGATTGTGTCACCGGTGGTGCGGATGCAGTTGTAATTGGGGCAATATCATTTGATGGCTTGAACAATGTCATTGGCGAGGTTACCGCAAAAGGCATTCCGGTCATCGATCTTGTGAACGGCGTTTCCTCATCCGACATTTCGGCGAAATCACTGGTGTCGTTTCGCACAATGGGATTTGAAACGGGTCGATATCTGGCCGAAAAGCATCCTGCAGGCAGCGCACCGGTAAAAGTTGGCTGGTTCCCTGGGCCCGCAGGTGCTGGTTGGGTTGAGGCCGCGAACACGGGCTTCATGGATGCGATCAAGGGGTCAGCGGTTCAGGTTTTGGAGCCGCGTTACGGCGACACCGGCAAAGAGACCCAACTGAAGCTGGTTGAAGATGTGCTTCAGGCAAATCCAGATGTTCGCTATCTAGCAGGCACTGCGGTTACTGCCGAAGCCGCACAAGGTCTTATTCGTGAGCGCGGTCTGCAGGGCAAGGTTGATCTTCTGGCGTTTTACATGACCCCTGGCGTTTACACTGGTATCAAGCGCGATTTCATTCTGGCGGCTCCGGCTGACAGTATGGTTATTCAAGGGCGCGTTGCGATCGACCAAGCTGTGCGCATTCTTGAAGGCAAGGATTATGTAAAACACGTAGGCCCAAAAATCTTTGTCGTCGATCCGGATAACATCAATGATGTCTCCCGTGAAAACATCCTTCCTCCGGAAGGTTACGCGCCTGTTTTTTCTGTAAACTAAGCAGGCACTCTCTCTGAAGGCTATATGGGCTGGGATAGCCAGTATTTCTCAGCCCATTTTTGGAATTATAAAATGACAACTCAAACACTTCTCAGCACACAAAATCTGACCAAGCAGTACCCAGGGGTACTGGCTTTGAATTCAGTTGATTTCGATCTGGTTCCTGGTGAACTACACGTTCTGTTTGGTGAAAACGGTGCAGGAAAATCGACCCTTATTTCAATGCTGGCAGGTGTAAATCGACCAACTGATGGAAAAATTGTGTTCAATGGGAAGGTGGTGCAATTTTCCAGCGTCTCGGATGCCCAGAACAACGGTATTTATACGGTTTTTCAAGAATTCTCACTAATTCCTACCTTAACTGTCGCAGAAAACATCTTTTTGGGATGGGAGCCAATGATCGGCCCATTTGTGGATCATCGCAAAATGCGTGCACGCTCAACCGAAATGTTGCATGAATTTGGCTTTGACATTGACCCCACAGAAATCGTGGCACAGCTTTCGCGTGCTCAACAGCAAATGGTCGAAATTACCAAGGCGTTTCATGGTGACCTTTCCGTTCTTATTCTAGATGAACCCACAGCGTCTCTGACTGACAAAGAGGTCGATCACCTTTTTGATTTCATTAAAAAGCTAAAATCGCGTGGCATCGGTATTATTTATATCTCGCACCGCATTCAGGAATTTGTACGCATTGCAGACCGTATTACCGTCCTTCGGGACGGAACCAAAATTGGCACCATGGCTATGAGCGATGCAGATGACAGCACCCTTGTTGAGATGATGACAGGGCGGGAGATTAGCGAAATCTACCCAACAATTGAGTATAATCCGGGCAAAGAATTATTGCGCGTTGAGGGCCTTCGAACGGCCGGCGTTTTTGGCGCATCATTTTCCGTACATGCTGGAGAAGTACTCGGTATTGCTGGTCTTGTTGGGTCGGGAAAATCACGACTATTCCGAACTGTCATGGGTCTAACCACAAGGATAGCAGGTACTGTTCATTTGAACGGCGTGGATATTAGCCATGCGTCAACTGCCGAGATCATCCGGTCGGGATTGTACTATTTGTCGCCAGACCGAAAGGCAGAAGGTTTGGATTTGGCGAAATCATCCAGTGATAACCTCGCCGTAAACTTGGTCATGGGGCAAAAAATCGCTGGTAATTCTCAGTTGATAAACTGGAAAGCTGTTGCACAAGAATCCCAAAAGATCTCTGACCATGTGGAGATAGCCGGTCAAAACCGAAAGAAGCTTGTGTCGCAACTTTCGGGTGGGAACCAGCAAAAGGTTCTGTTCGGTCGGTGCTTTGGCCAAGACGTAGATGTGTACATGTTTGATGAACCAACTGTCGGCGTCGACATCGGAACCCGGGCCGCCCTATACGGGTTGATCAAAGAGCTGGCAGACGCGGGCAAAGCTGTGATCATAATCTCGTCTGATCTTCCCGAAGTTATGAACCTTGCACACCGTCTTCTTGTTCTGGCCCACGGACATATCACCGCTGATTTAAGTGGGGATGAAATAAATGAACAACAAGTTCTCAAATAC
>CAZMMG010000272.1:0-3469 GCA_964567355.1 uncultured Neptunicoccus sp. | reverse complement strand
CGGATAACACATCCGTTAACAATAATCCGTTCGTCCGGTTTTAAGGTTAGTCTTAACGGCAAAACATTTAGCCTCCTAAAGCCGGATTTATTCCCGCCAACCCGGCGATTATATTCTGGTTTACGGCAATCAAATCACTTACCCCTGCCGAACCGCCCATAATGGTGTTTGTTTCACGTTCCACCCAAAGCGCAATAGATAACAAAGACGCTTTAAGTTCTGTTGTAAGTGCATTTTCATTAGAAGCCAGATCGTATTTTAACATATTCCAAAACAGTTGATTTTCAACAAGGCTTTCGCCCAAGCCATTATAGAGTATGCTCAAACGCTGCTCAGAGTCGATGTCACTGTCATATTCTGTGGCATTTTGCACCAATGCACCTGTGATGCGTGTCAATACGCGGCGCTCTATTTGGCGTGGCGTTTCACTTTCTCGGATAATATCTTTATATACTGCTAAACCCATTTTTTGCCCTCACTTCTACTTTCTGTAGATTATTTTAAACTTATAACTCCGGTCAGTACAATTAACTACAGTCAGTACTATTTAAGGGTAATCGGAGTTTGATAAGGCCAAAATTTTATCCCACCTTATCAATAATATATTTATATCACCGCGGCCTATTACCGGAATAGACTCAGGACACTTTGTGGCGCTTTGTTGGCGATCGAAAGTGACTGCGATGCAAGTTGTTGTTGAACCTGTAAAGACTGAAGCCGTGCAGCTTCTTTTTCCAGGTTCGCATCGAGAATACTACCAACAGCACTATCCAAACGATCCGACAATCCAGACAGGAAGGTTTGTTGTGTTGTGATCGATTTCTCGGCAATCCCGAATGCAGTTGCCGAATCCGTGGCTGCTGTCAGCTGGGTTGCAACTGTTGTCAGATCAGTCGCCAAAAGTGCCGTAGTGGAACTTGTGGTTAGATCAATTGCTGCCAAGGCCGATTGAATTGCCCCTAAGTCTTGCTGCTTAAAGGTGAGCGTTGTCGTACTGATCGAGCCCGCCGAAGTTCGCGAGATCCCGGTTACAACGGTCTCGGTAGTTGCACCGTTAACCAAGTCATTTCCGTTAAACGTCGACTGGGTAACCGTGGTATTGATCCGCGATGCCAATGAGTCCAATTCCTTTTGAACCGAGGCCCGAAGGCTGGCGGATCCACCTTGGGCGAATGCCACACGGTCAGAGAATTGGGTCACAAGGTCGACAACAGTTTCCGCACCAAGACGCGCTGTGGAAACAGAGTTTTTCGTCAGGGTCAGGCTGTCATTTATCGAATTGAAAGTCCCGCTGTCACTTTTCAGCGCTTTGGAAATGCTGAAAAACGCGGCATTATCCTTGGCTGAAGCAACCTTCAGGCCAGAACTAATTCGATCTTGGGTTTGAGTGAGATTTGAGTTGATAGACCGCAAGGCGGATAACGCCGCCGTGGCGGAGTTATTTGTTAATATGGAAGTCATAAGCTTCTCCAGATTTCTGCTTCAGGTATATCGTCTTTCTGACGAAATGCGGCTTTTGCCGCGTATTAAAGCGTTAGCACATTAATATCCTTAAACAAGAACTTATTTTCACAAACTCAACGCTCTATTACACTGATCGATCTATTTGTTGCCCTTTTAACACAGCTTTGGGGCGGGTTTCCCCAGCGGAACTATAAATCCCATCTAGGCTATGGCGGCCTCTGATCCTTGCTATTTCGACGATTATTTCTTTTGTCGTCGCAGTCATATTGGCAAGAAGATGTGCATCTTTTTGGATTAAATCCAAAAGTTCGGTCAGGTCTTTGCGTAGTTCGCTAGAGGTATTTGTGTCGGTTAAAAGTTGGGATTCTATGTTTGGGGATGCGGACTCTAGCTTTTCAAGCAACAGGGTTTTTTTATCATATAAATCCAATACATGATCCAAATACCCCTTGTTGATGGCTGTTATTTCTGTGTTCAGTAAAGTGATAAGGTCTTTAATGCTGGCGTTGCTTGTTGCGTTGCCCTGATTATCCAATATTTTTTTCATTTATTGTACCCGCTGTTTTTTGTGCTTTCGTAACTGTTGATTGCGGCCTCAATGCTTTGTGAAATACCAGTTTTGCCTTGGCCTGCAATTTCGTCGGCAATCGCATTTGAAAGAAAGCTGCGCCATTTTGTTTCTGCCTCGCCGCCGCCGAATTCGCCGACCTTAACGGTTTTCATCATCTCGTCTACGACGTTGGACAAGAACATGGCCTCAAATTTACGAGCCGTGTTTTGGGCTTGGGTCTGCTTTTTAGTTTGGATATGATCGGCTTGTGTGTTGACGAAGCTCGCAGATTTTATGACCCGTTCCATCTGTATAACCCTTTAGATGATTTCCAGATATGCGTGTAGTGCACCGGCAGCTTTGATTGCTTGCAAAATGGAAATTGTTTCCGTGGCACCAATTCCAATCGCATTCAGACCGTTTACCAAACGTTGAAGGCTTACGCTGCCTTCAAGAACTGTAAATTTGGCTTTTTTCTTTTTAACAACGACGGTGGTTTTGGGAACAATCACAGTTTGACCTATAGAAAGCGGTGCAGGTTGGCTGACCATTGGCGTATCCTCCACCAAAATAGTCAGCCCGCCCTGACTTATGGCGATCTTGTCGATGCGCACATTCGCCCCTATTACAATTGTACCTGAACGTGCATCGATAATGACTTTGGCAATATTATCCGGTGTCACCCGCAAATTTTCAACGGCGGCCATCATGTCTATAATCGTCATTTTTCTAGGCGGGCGCATTTCTACCGTTGAAGGATCCAGTGTTACGGCGATATTGGAGCCAAGTGTTTTATTTATCACTTCTTTGATGCGGACTGCTGTGGTCAGATCCGGTGTGCGCAAAGACAGCATAACAGATTTAAGGCTGCCCAGGACGAATTTAACTTCTTTTTCAACGACGGCCCCGTTTTCGACGCGGGCAACTGTTGGGACGCCTTGCACAACGCTTGCATTCTGACCTTGCGCGACAAAACCTGCAACGGCAATCGGGCCTTGAGCCACAGCATAGATTTCACCATCGGCGCCAGTTAGCGGGGTAACGATCAAAGTTCCGCCCCGTAACGATGTCGCATCACCGAGCGATGACAAAACAACATCTATCGTCGAACCTGTTTTGGCAAAGGGCGGCAACATTGCCGTCACCATCACTGCGGCGGTATTTTTAGTTTTAAGGTTGTCCTTTGAGAGATTTCCGACGCCAAGGCGTTCCAGCATACCCTCGATGGATTTTTTTGTGAAAGGGCTGTTTCTAATGCGGTCCCCTGTTCCGTTTAGCCCGGGCTCTTATCCTCCTCACCGCGCCCACGAGACTAAGCCGAGTCTCGTATGACGACTTCGTCAGGCACAAACACAAACAAAACAAACAAGAGAAAAGACAACGACAATACAATAACAAACAGCAGAGACACAAAAGAAAGAAGAAACAACATACTAAAGTGCAAGTAGCAACACA
>CAZMMG010000271.1:0-3484 GCA_964567355.1 uncultured Neptunicoccus sp. | reverse complement strand
AATCCAGAGCGCTCCACAAGAAGGAGTAAGGGTGCGCTAGGAAAGCGTTACAAACCGGAAGGGTGGGGTGTGATCGTGAGTTTTCCAGCCCGAATCATCAAGGACAAAGCCCCATTGGCCGACTGGGTGGCGCGCTACCAAGGTGAAGCGGATGTAAAGCAGGCCCTGCTGCTGGCAGGCGGTGTGGACAAACCGCATGGGGACTATCATTCATCCATGCAACTTTTAGAAACTGGCCTGTTCGACAAAGCCGGCTTTACCGACCTGCATGTAGCCGGCCATCCGGAGGTTAACAAGGACATCGACCCCGACGGCAGCCGCGCCAATGTCAACGCCGCCCTGTCGTGGAAACAGGAATTTTCAAAACGTACAGATGCAAAAATGGCCCTGGCCACGCAATTCTGTTTTGAAAGCGGCCCGGTTATCGAATGGGCAAACGGCCTTATTGAACAAGGCATTGATATTCCTGTGCATATCGGAATTGCAGGGCCTGCCAAATTGCAAACCATGATCAAATTCGCCATTGCCTGCGGTGTTGGGCCATCCTTGCGTGTGTTGCAAAAACGCGCCAAGGACGTGACCAAACTGCTGCTGCCATTTGAGCCAAATTCAATATTGTCCGAACTGGCCGACCATAAAGCCGCAGATCCCGAGTTTAACATTGCAAAAGTTCACTTTTTCCCGCTTGGTGGCATCAAAACCAATGCCACTTGGGCGATGACACACGGCGGGCGCTCGGGCGTTCCGGCATCACAAAGCTAAAGGATAATTCCATGACACGCACGATTGTCGAAAGTAAAACCAAAACCGCCATTATCGGTTTTGACCAACCGTTTTGCGTGATCGGTGAACGCATCAACCCCACCGGGCGCAAAAAGCTGGCGGCCGAGCTGGAAGCTGGCGATTTTTCAACGGTTGAAGCCGATGCTGTTGCACAAGTGTTGGCGGGGGCAACCATGCTCGATGTCAATGCAGGCGTGGTTTATAATTCAAACCCGAACCCGAATGAGACCGAACCCCCCCTGATGACCAAGGTTCTGAACATCGTGCAGGGGCTTGTGGATATTCCTTTGTGCATCGACAGCTCGGTGCCCAGTGCGCTTGAAGCGGGCTTGGCCGCTTGTGAAGGCCGCCCGTTGCTGAATTCCGTGACAGGTGAAGAAGACCGTCTTGAAGCGATCCTACCGTTGGTGAAAAAATACAACGTCCCCGTGGTTGCCATCTCGAACGATGACAGCGGTATTTCGGAAGACCCCGAAGTGCGTTTCGCCGTCGCCAAACGCATTGTGGAACGCGCTGCCGACTACGGCATCCCTGCCCATGACATTGTGGTTGACCCGCTGGTGATGCCTATTGGCGCGATGCGCACTGCCGGATTGCAAGTCTTTGAACTGGTTCGTAAATTGCGTATGGAGCTGGGCGTGAACACCACTTGTGGCGCGTCCAACATCTCTTTCGGGCTGCCGAACCGTCACGGCATCAATAATGCATTTTTACCGATGGCCATGGCCGCAGGCATGACATCCGCGATCATGAACCCGCTGCAACTGCCGGTTGGCCCAAAGAAAATTCAGGAAAAAATGGAGGCACTGGCCGCTGCTGGCATCATCGTTCCCGCCGATATCGAACCAGAGGTTTTTGTGACTTTGATGGGTATGGGATCGACCAAACACGCTTCGGGGTCGGAAATGACCGCCATTCGCGCTGCAAACTTCCTGACGGATAACGACCCGCACGGTGCTGCCTGGATCAAAGCCAACAAGCCAGCACCCGTTGGCGGTGTTGAGGCAGGTGCGCGCGGTCGCCGCAAAGGTGGACGCCGCCGGGGCTAGTATGCCTCGTGTTGTCAGTTTTCTTTTGCGATACCCCTTTCATTTCGGGTTCTTTTATGACCAATTAAGGCCATGAAGAACACGAAAACCCGCCGCATCGATTTTATGGCCCTCTTGCGCACGGTCGCAAGATTGGCCTTGATCGTGGTGGTGGTCTTTATCGCACACCAATTGATCTCTTGGATCATGACCGAAGCCGAAGATACCAAAAACACCCCGCTGTTAATCGGGATAACCTGTCTTGTACTTTTGGCCTATATCATGCTGATTTCAATCCCGTTTGTCCCCGGCATTGAAATCGCCCTGTCCTTGATGGTAATCCGTGGCCCCGATGTGGTGCCTTGGGTTTATATAGCAACGATCTTAGGCCTGTTTTTATCGTTTCTAGCCGGCCAGTATTTATCGTACGGCTATTTGCACGGCGTTTTTTCTGACCTGCGTATGAAACGCGCATGTGCACTGCTTGAAAAGGTACAACCGCTGTCCCGCACAGATCGGTTGGATTTGCTGAAACATAAGCTCCCTAAGGTGTTGCGCCCGATGTTACTTGATGGCCGCTACGCCCTGATCGCCCTGGTTTTAAATGTTCCGGGAAATGCCCTGATCGGCGGCGGTGGCGGCATCCTGTTCGTTGCAGGTCTGTCACGGCTGTTTTCCGTCTGTGGGATGATCATCACTCTGATGATCGCCGTTGCCCCCATCCCCATCGCTATTCTGGTGTTTGGCATTGATCCGATGGCATTTTTACGGGCGGGCTAAATCTGCGTTATAACGTCCCTAATTGCAGAACTCTGTTTTCTATCCTGCCCGCTTGAATTTCTCACCCGCTAAAGGCTTACTACTGCAAAACCCGTTCGTTTCAGGAGACTGCCATGACATCCCCCTATACCGTTCCCGCAGGCACCTCTGTCGGCCATGTCCATCTTAAAGTCGCTGATATGGAACGTGCACTTGAATTTTACCATGATTTGCTTGGCTTTGAAATTACACAGCGCCGTGGTGATCAGGCGGCGTTCATTTCAGCAGGCGGCTACCACCACCACATCGGCCTAAACACATGGCATAGCAAAGGCATGCCCCCCGCGCCTAAAGACACCGCAGGGCTGTTTCACGTTGCCCTGCTTTATCCCACGCGCAAGGATTTATCCGCCATCCTGCGCCGCCTGATAGATGCAGGCGTAACCATCGAAGGCGCATCAGATCACGGCGTGTCCGAAGCGCTTTATTTGTCCGACCCCGATGAAAACGGTATTGAGCTTTACTGGGACAAACCGAAACCCGACTGGCCCACGGATAAGGCCGGGGCCATGACCATGATCACCAAACGGCTTGATCTGGAAGACCTGTTGGCCGAAACCGCAATATAAAGCGCAAACCGCGACAGTTAATCGCGGCATAATTCAAAAAATTGCCCGGGTTTGCCCAATCGCCCTGTAGACAAATCCCTAATGCCCTGTGAAAATGTCCGCAGTTCAAACTATCAATATTGGAGAACACAATGAAAATTCTCATGTCTGCCTTGGCAGTAACAATGCTTTTTTCAGGCAACATGGCATCCGCACAAGATGCCGCTGCAGGTGAAAAAGTTTTCAAAAAATGCAAAGCCTGCCATAAAGTCGGCCCCAAAGCCAAAAACGGCGTAGGCCCTATGC
>CAZMMG010000270.1:0-3501 GCA_964567355.1 uncultured Neptunicoccus sp. | reverse complement strand
TTACTCTTTGTTAGGCATGTGGCGGTATTGTAACTCTTTTTTTTGACACATAAGGGGCATAGACGAAATTCGCAACGATAAAGCCTTAGGAAATAGACGCGTGGTGATGGCCTATGTGCTTGGTTTTGGTTTACTTCAAATTTTTTAGCTTTTAAGTTGGTAATCATAAATTTAAAAATCATGAGGGAATATCATTTTGACCACGCCAGCCTATACGATCGACCCGATGATTTCAGCCAAGTCTATTGCCGCACGTGTGGAAAGTCTGGCACATGAAATCGCTGATTATTTCAAGGACACTGACAAACTGATCGTTGTCGGCCTATTGCGCGGCTCATTCGTGTTTATTGCCGATCTGGTGCGGGAACTTGACCTGCCCGTCGAAGTTGATTTTCTGGAAACCTCTAGTTACGGCGACGGTATGGAAAGTTCGCGCGAAGTGCGCATCCTGAAAGATTTGCGCGGTAAAATAGAGGGACGCGATGTCTTGGTGGTCGAGGATATTGTCGATACCGGCCATACTTTGCACCATGTCATCAACTTGCTAAAATCCCGCAATCCTAAACGGCTTGAGGTGTGTGTGTTGCTGGACAAGCCATCGCGGCGCGAGGTCAATGTAAAAGCCACATGGACCGGTTTTGAAATTCCCGATGAATTCGTTGTCGGCTACGGCATTGATTATGCACAGCGCAACCGCAATCTGGATCATATCGGCAAAGTGCGGTTTTTATGATCAGCCTGCGCTGGCTGTTGCGGATGAAACGCTGGTCTGCGCATCCGCCGTCAGTGTTACGGGTTAAATTGGTTTTTGCAATAGTTCTGGCTTGCGCAGCTTTATACGGTTATGAATATTTATATGGCTGGCCCGAATTTATAACGCTTAACGGGGCAGGACAACACCACCGTTTGCCGCGATTATAGGACAGCAAAAAATGACGCCTCCACATGTTTTGATCGTTGGTGCCGGCCCTACGGGGCTGACAGCCGCCCTTGAGTTGGCACGTCGCGGGATCATGCCCGTGGTTATTGAAAAACGCGAAAGCCCTTCAGAATTATCACGTGCGGTTGGCATTTTGCCGCATTCCATGGATATATTGGGCCCGTCGGGTGTGGCTAATGCGATACGCAAAGAGGCCATCATTTTACAACGCGCAATTTTTCATAACAAACAAAAGCCTTTGGTGGACATTAAGCTGAATAGTTTAAGAGGACAGAACAAACGGCTATTCGGCTTGGCACAAGACCGCACTGAAGCACATTTATACGATGCCTTTGTCGCATTGGGCGGCAAGGTTGTTTTCGGCGCGGAATTCATGTCGCTGTCACAAAACGATGCAGGCATTTCAACCAGCATTCTGGGCAAGGCCTTTCGCTTTAATATTGTGATCGGGGCCGACGGTGTGCATTCTACCGTGCGGGACGCATTACACATTGATTTCAACGGCTATGAGCTGCCCGAAACATGGTCAATTGCGGATGTGAATGTTAGGGGATGGAAAGCCCCGCGTGCTTTTCAAAGCTTTATACTTGATCAAGGCGGCGTTGTGGTTGTGGTTCCGATCGCAAAGGGCCGTTTTCGCATTATTGCGAACCGCGAGGACGCGCTAGCTGCCCTGCCGGTGCCTATACATGTCACAAAACTGCATAACACCGCCAAATTCCGCATCTCTGTGCGCCAAGCCAAAACCTATCAATTGGGACGTGTGTTTCTGGCGGGGGACGCGGCCCATTGCCATTCGCCCGTGGGGGGGCGCGGAATGAATTTGGGCATTGCAGACGCATCCGATCTGGCAAGCCGCATCGCGGAGCATACAACTGACGATTACACCGATAGCCGCCGCCCGATTGGCAGCATGGCAATCAAACAATCGGAACGCGCCAGACGGGCGATCACCTCAACCCACCCTGCCATTCGGTTATTTGTGCGTAGCTTTTTATACCTGACCAGGCATTCCCCCTATCTGCAAAGCCGTTTTGCAAAACGTGCGCTTGATCTATAGGCTTGACTTATGCCTTAGAACCCTGTTGAAGCCGACTTTCGGGATAAAGGTACCTCCGCCAATCCCTTAACGCGCACCTGCAACTGACGGCTGCGCCTTTTTGAAAGAGCGAAATGCTGACAGGAACTGTGCTTTGGTATGATGCCAAAAAGGGTATCGGATTCATCAAACCCGATGAAAGCGAAAATGATGTCTTTGTTCATATGAAGGCTTTGAAGGCTTCTGGAATGAAAGACCTCGGCGAAGGCGTTCGTATATCGTTTGACGTTCAAACCGATACCGAAACCGGCCGCAAGGCAGGAGCTAATTTTGCTTTGCTGAAAGGTGAAGCACCGCGTCCGCGTCCAAAGAAAAAAACCGTCAAGGAAAAATTTGCCGAGGCAAAAATCAAAGAAGAAACGCCTAAAAGCGATGCCTCGGCCTTTGCCGCCCTCGGGCTTGATGAACTACTGGTCAAACCTTTGTCTTTTCTAGGTTATACCACCCCGACACCGATCCAAACCCAAGCCATTCCCGCAGTTTTGCAAGGCCGTGATATTGTTGGTCTTGCGCAAACCGGCACTGGTAAAACCGCCGCGTTTTCATTGCCGATCCTGCACCGTTTACTACACGACCCGATTGAACGCAAAGGCCGCTCTTGTCGCGTTCTGATCCTGACACCTACCCGCGAGTTGGCAATGCAAATCCATAAAAACCTGCGTGATATGGGTAAAAAACTACCGCTTGATTTCGCCGTTGTCATAGGTGGCGCGCCAATTCGAAAACAAATGCAGGCATTGTCGCGCGGTGTTGATGTGCTCGTTGCAACGCCCGGACGGTTGGAAGATCTGGTTGATCAACGCGCCCTGCGTCTGGACCAAACCACTTACGTGGTTCTAGACGAGGCAGATCAGATGATGGATATCGGTTTTATGCCTGCGATTAAACGCATTCTGCCAAAACTGGCCGAAAAGCACCAAACCCTGCTGTTTTCCGCGACCATGCCAAAACTGATCCGCGAACTGGCGGAAAACCACCTGAAAGACCCGGTCAATGTTGCGGTCTCGCCTGAAAGTACCACGGCAGAAAAAGTCACCCAAAAGCTGATGCATGTGGTCAAAATGAACAAAGGCTTGGCACTGGAACGCATCGTTAAACAAAACCTAGGCAAACGCATTCTGGTTTTTTCCCGCACCAAACACGGATCAGATAAACTGGTTAAATGGCTGGGCACCCAAGATATTAAGGCTGACGCCATCCACGGCAACAAATCCCAAGGCCAACGTCAACGCGCATTAGAGGATTTTCGCAAAAACAAAACCGCTGTGTTGATCGCCACTGACATTGCCGCGCGTGGTATTGATATTCCGGACATCGAGATCGTGATCAATTACGATCTGCCCAATGTGCCCGAATCCTATGTTCACCGCATCGGTCGCACGGCGCGCGCCGGTGCATCAGGCCGCGCTATATCCTGCCCTCTTCTCCCCTCCCTCCTCGCCCCGCATCCCCCCTCCGGTGG
>CAZMMG010000269.1:0-3504 GCA_964567355.1 uncultured Neptunicoccus sp. | reverse complement strand
CGTCGAAATAGGTAGTTAAATTTGAGAATCCCGGCTGGTTGTAGAATATTCATTACCGAGAAAATAAAAGCCTGCGGCGGTAAAGCTATATCCGATTTGGGGTCAATGGCTATGAACGAACCGTATGTATGAAGCCCGACCTCGAACACGTGCGGTGTATGGGCCGGAACAAAGATAAATGTATTGGGCCCGACACCTTTGGTCATTCCGTTGATAATGACACGGGCATGACCTTTCGAGAGCCACATAATTTTGTGCAGACCATTTTGGCCATCCAGACGCAGCTCAGGGCTGCTGCTACGTACGCTTGAAGCAAGGGAACCAACCCAAACCGTCTGTTTGCTTTCCATAAGATGTGAATGTGTCAAGAGTGCATTCCGAAAATTGTGGTACTTTTTATTTAACTGATTCGCTCAAATCCCCAAAGAATAAATTTCAAGTGATATTGGTTTATGGCAATAAATCGCCTAAAATATAACAGTATCGTGGTTAATATTATCGGAAATGTGCAATTTATTCCAAGTCTTCATGCGACTTCGAAACCAAGTACGCTGACGTTTTGCATAGCGTCTGGTCTGAAGTTTTGCAGCTAGAAGTGCTTCGGTCAAACTCAGATCTTCGGTCAAATGGGAAACCAGCTCTTTTGCGCCGATGGCTTTGCAAGAAGGCAGGGTTTCATCCCACCAGCTTGCCAATGCGTTACGGCATTCTTCCAGCGCCCCTTGTTTGAGCATTGCATCGAACCTCTGCTCGATACGGGCATTCAACCAGTCGATTTCGCTGGTCAAAGAAATCAAATGTGCATCCGCCTCGGGGATTAATGGCGCTGGCTGTGTTCTTTGCCACTCGGATAAGCCCTTACCTGTAGCATGCCAGACTTCCCAAGCGCGTTGGGTGCGCATGGGGTTTTGGGTGTCGATCTGCGCATAAGTTTCAGGATCAGCGGATTTTAGCAATTTGGCAAAAATATCACGGCCTTCCAGCTTTGCCATTTGATCGGCCTTTTGGCGAATTGATTTGGGGGTTTCGGGTATATCTGCCAAGCCTTGGGTCAGGGCAGTGAAATACAGGCCAGTGCCGCCAACGATGATAGGTCGCTCGCCGCGTTTTTCACAGGCTTTCAACTGCCCTTTGATTTCGCGCAGCCATATGCCCACGGAATAAGGCTGATCCATTGCCACATGGCCATACATGTAATGCGGACAAAGCGCCAAATCTTCGGCAGATGGGCGAGCGGTCAGGATATTCCAGCCGGAATAGACCTGTAATGCATCCGCATTTACGATTGCGCCGTGCGTGCGCTCGGCAATCTTTAATGCCAGCGATGACTTGCCCGAGGCGGTTGGCCCGGCGATCAAAATGGGTTTATTATCGGAAAGGAGCGGGGTCACGGGGCAAGCAGTCCTTGGTTGTTTCAATACGACGCTTTTAACCCGTTATCCATAAGTTTGTCATTGCACCAAAGACATAATTCCGATTATTTGCAGCAACCGGCTAAAAACAAGGAGTCTATAAATGTCCGATGGGTCGCAGAATGACAAAAAAACAGCGTATAAACGGGTTCTTTTGAAAATCTCAGGCGAAGCCCTGATGGGCGACCAAGGTTATGGACTACATCCTCCGACAGTTGAACGTATCGCAAAAGAAGTCAAAACCATCCACGATCTTGGGGTCGAGGTTTGTCTTGTTATCGGTGGCGGCAACATTTTTCGCGGCCTGCAAGGCTCGGCGCAAGGAATGGAACGTACCACCGCTGATTATATGGGGATGCTGGCAACCGTGATGAACGCGCTTGCCATGCAAAGCGCATTAGAGGCATTGCATGTGAATACAAGGGTGATTTCCGCGATCCCGATGGATCAGGTCTGTGAACCCTATATCCGCCGCCGTGCGGTACGCCACTTGGAAAAGAAACGGGTTTGTGTGTTTGCCGCCGGTACTGGCAACCCTTATTTCACCACCGATACGGCTGCCACGTTGCGCGCCTCTGAAATGAATTGCGAAGCTATTTTCAAGGGCACGCAAGTTGACGGAATTTACGACAAAGACCCCAAAACCAACCCGGATGCCAAACGCTATGAAACGGTTTCTTATGATGAGGTTTTACAAAAAAACCTGCGGGTGATGGATGCGTCCGCCATAGCCCTTGCGCGTGACAACAATCTACCTATCATTGTGTTTTCACTTGATACAGAAGGCGGCTTGGCTGGTATTTTATGTGGCAAAGGTACATACACGACCGTAGGATAATGAATGATGCTAATTGGAGAGACGCAAAATGTCAGACGTGGAAATTGATCTCAAGGACATAGAACGGCGGATGGACGGTGCCATGGCGGCCCTAAGAACCGAATTTGCCAGTTTACGGACAGGGCGGGCATCTGCCTCTATTTTGGAACCGGTGATGGTGGATGCCTACGGCGCGCTTATGCCGCTTAATCAATGTGGCACGGTAAATGTGCCGGATGCACGGATGATCACGGTGAATGTCTGGGATAAAGGTCTGGTTGGCGCGGTCGACAAGGCTATTCGCAACAGCGGTCTGGGGATGAACCCGGTGGTTGATGGCACAATTTTACGCTTGCCCATCCCTGAGCTTAATGAAGAGCGCCGTGCCGAGTTGGCCAAGGTTGCCGGGCATTATGCGGAAAATACCAAAATCGCGGTTCGTAACGTACGCCGTGACGGGATGGATCAAACCAAAAAAGCCAAAGCCGACGGGATGAGTGAAGACGATCAGAAATTCTGGGCGGATGAAATACAATCCCTGACCGATACTGCCATTTCCAATATCGATGCGGCACTGGAAGCAAAACAATCTGAAATTATGCAGGTATAAGTGGGGCAATCCATCTTATAAGACATTATGACTGAAGCTACACACAGAGATATTACCCATGTTGCGATCATTATGGACGGCAACGGGCGATGGGCCGAAGCGCGTGGATTAGAGCGCCTTGACGGTCACATGCGCGGGGCGCGTATGGTTAAAAAAATAGTTCGTGCTTCAAAAACATTCGGCGTGAAACATCTGACACTTTACGCGTTTTCCACCGAGAACTGGAAACGCTCGGAAAAAGAAGTGTCGGGGCTTATGAGCATCTTCAAGCGTTATATTTTGGCCGAATCGGCAAAAATGCTGGAGGAAGGTGTGCGAATGGAATTTATCGGGGATCGGGGCCGTTTGGACAAAAAACTTGTGACCTTGATGGACTGGATTGAAGACCTGACCAAGGATAACACCGCGTTGCATTTGACGATTGCACTGAATTACGGTGGCCGCGATGAAATACAACGTGCAAGCCGCAAAATGGCAAAGGCGGTTCTGCGGGGTGATTTGAACCCCGATGATATTTCCGAAGACACGATCAGCGGCTTTTTGGACACGGCCGGGACACCTGATCCCGATCTGGTGATCCGGACTTCAGGAGAGTTTCGCACATCGAACTTTCTGCCGTGGCAATCGTGTTATGCGGAATATGCGTTCGTAAATGAATCATGGCC
>CAZMMG010000268.1:0-3511 GCA_964567355.1 uncultured Neptunicoccus sp. | reverse complement strand
GAAGATGGGTAATCCACCAGTTTATGACCGCTCGGCCTTGACGCTTAGCGAGGATGAAAAGGCAAAGCTACGCGAAACCCGTGAAAGCCATTGGCGGTTCCAGCTTGACTGGAAACCGATTGAATGGACCGACGGTATTTTGGGACATCGCTCCATCGAGGGCTCAACCGTGTCCGATCCGGTTCTGATCAAGGGCGACGGTCAGTTTTTGTATACCATGGCCAGCATTTGCGACGACATTGATTACGGCATCACTAACGTGGTGCGCGGCGCCGATCACGTGACCAATACCGCAACCCAAATTCAGATCATTCAGACCCTTGGCGGCACGGTTCCCGCTTTTGCCCACCATTCGCTTTTGACCGGCCCGCAGGGTGAAGCCCTGTCGAAACGGCTGGGCACTTTGGCACTGCGTGATTTGCGCGCCAGCGGTATTGAACCAATGGCGGTTCTGTCGCATATGGCGCGGCTTGGTTCAACCGGGCCGATCGAGCTGTGCAGCACTATGGATCAGTTGATTGCAGGGTTTGACATCTCGACATTCGGGGCTGCGCCAACAAAATTCGATGTCGAAGATCTGGGGCCGCTGACGGCTAAATATGTGGCCAGTTTGGCGGTTGAAGATATGGCGGATCAGTTGATGGAGATAGGTGTGCCTGCCGATATGCAACCCGATTTTTGGAATGCGGTTCGTGAAAACACCGCCACCCGCGCAGGGGTGACGAAATGGTGGGATTTATGCGCCAATGGCGTTGCGCCAGAGGTTTCCGAGGAGGATAAAGACTTCGTCGAGACCGCACTTTCAATGTTGCCAGAACGGCCTTGGACGCCCGAAACTTGGAAGGCGTGGACCGGGGCGGTCAAGGCGGCCACAGGCCGTAAAGGCCGGGGCTTGTTTATGCCGCTGCGCAAAGCCCTAACGGGTATGGAACACGGGCCGGATATGTCGAAACTGATGCCGCTTTTGCAAAAGGTGGGTGGTTAATCCACAATCAACACGGACAATCGTTCAAGATGTTTGTCAACCAGCTTGATCTCAAGCGCGGACAACGGTTGTGCGCGTGGATAAATCGGCGCAGTGCGGTCGTCTTTGACCAGGCGTTCCCAGCCTGAAGTGCTGTCAAAAAACGCGGTCACGCCTTGCTCTCCGAAATGTTCCAGAAAGCCTTGCACCACACAATCAAGATAGCTTAGCAGGATCGGTTTATTCCCAACTGCGGGGGCGATGTGGTCGGGGTGGGCTTGATAAATCTGAACCCCGACATGTTCGCCCGATTGCAATTTAAGCCGCCTATACGCCGCTTCACGGATGTCCAGTGCAGCCCATCCAAGCCCGGCTACATCCGCGATCATGCCCTGGATCGATGTTTCTGGGTCGCGGGTGACGGACAGGAATGATAAATCCCTTGTGCGCGAATATTCCCATTGCCGCCGCCAGCCCTGCACCGTGGCTTTGCGCGGGTTTCGGTAGTCATGCGTTGCCAGATTGACCAGTGACCCGTAGCCGAAAAATTCGCTGACCGATGTTACCATTGAATCGGCGGTGTCCGTATGCCTTGGGCCTTGGTGGCCCTGATATGTGCATAGGTTCGGTTCACCGTATTGATCCGGTCTTGCGACGGCGGGTGGGTGGCCAGCAAAGCGTTGGAACCCGTGGTGCGGTTAAACGCTTTGGCCCCGACAACGGGATTATAGTTGGCGCGGTCGGCAATATAGGTGCCGATACGGTCGGCCTGTAATTCGAACCCTTTTGAGTAGCTGCGCGCCCCGACCGTTCCACCCAAATCAAGGCCGGTTTGAACATCCGCACCAATGGCGGCGGCCAGAATACCGCCTAAAATCGCCCCGGCGGTTTGATTTTGGCGAGTTTTGCTTAGGTGTCCTGCGATTTGGTGGCCAGCTTCGTGACCGAGAATGAACGCAATTTCATTGTCATTTTTGGTGGATCGTATCATGTTGATATTAAAGGTAATAACGGGCTTTCCATCGCGACCAATAGATTGAAACGCATTGGCCGGTTGTTTGGGATTGTTTTGAACCTTGATGACAAAGTCGCAATATGTTGGTGGCGCATTTCGGTGGATTTGTCGACAAGACCGCTTTGCCACAGGGATAAGCCGGTGTGAAACCCGCGAGAATGCGCTCAGGCCTGACTGGGTGCTTCTAACGATATGAAAGCTGGGGGCAGGTTTGGCCGGGGCTTTGGTCTGTGTCGGAGGCGGGGCTGTCATTTCCACACAAGCGGCAAGCAATGGCAGGATTGTGAATGTGATAAATTTGGTTTTCATAAGGCTCCGCATAATACTGTTTGTCAAAATGCTATACCAAGTCATAATGGCTGTGAAGCAGACTTTGCTATTTCTTTGATTTAGGCAAAGTCTTGGACATTGTGGCAGGAGAAACCCTTTGAAACAGGTAAAAGCACTGGTTACAAGACGTTGGCCCGACGCGGTCGAGCGGCGTATGCGTGATTTGTTCGATGTGACGTTCAACAGAGCTGATACACCGATGGACGGGAATGCGTTTTGTGATGCGTTTCAAGCATATGATGTGCTGTTTCCCACGGTGTCCGACTGCATCCCGAAAGCAGCTTTCGCTGTTCCTGATTTGCGCCTGAAACTGCTGGCGAATTTCGGGGTGGGGTACAATCATATTGATCTGGCGGCGGCAAAATCTGCCGGTATCAGCGTCACCAATACCCCCGGGGTGCTGACCGATTGCACGGCTGATCTGGCGATGGGGTTGCTGTTATGCGCGGCGCGGCGCATTGGTGAAGGCGAACGCGAGTTGCGGTCAGGCGGTTGGCACGGTTGGCGGCCAACCCATATGATCGGGGCCAAGGTTACTGGGGCAAGGTTGGGGATTATCGGCTTTGGGCGCATCGGGCAGGCGGTGGCAAAACGGGCGCATTTTGGCTTTGGTATGGATGTTGTGTTTTATAACCGTTCCACGATTGATGCGAAGGTCGCAGCCCTTACCGGAGCAAAGCAGCTGGCCTCGGTTGGTGAGGTTATGGCGGCATCCGATTTTGTCTCGTTGCACTGCCCCGGCGGGGCAAAAACCCGCCATGTGATCGATGCGGCTGCTTTGGCGGCGATGAAGCCAACGGGGTTTCTGATTAACACGGCAAGGGGCGATGTTGTGGATGAAACGGCCCTGATTTCAGCCCTTCAAACCGGCGAAATTGCCGGGGCGGGGCTGGATGTTTATGCGCAAGAGCCACATTTGCCGGAAGCGTTGCTTGCCTTGGATAACGTGGTTTTGGCACCGCATTTGGGCAGCGCTACGCATGAAACGCGTGAAGCGATGGGCCATATGGCGGCGGATAATGCAGTGGCGTTCTTTGACGGGAAAATCCCGCCTGATCTAGTGGTTTAAACCAACTGGCCCTACAGTTCTGGTTTGGGTTTCCTGCTTAATCATAGGTTCCCTTGAACCAGTAAACCAGTAAACCAGTAAACCAGTAAACTAGGGTCCAGACTCAATTAGATTCAATTAGATCCACCAGATT
>CAZMMG010000267.1:0-3530 GCA_964567355.1 uncultured Neptunicoccus sp. | reverse complement strand
CCCGGTATACCGGCCCCGCCCCCAAAGCGCCGTAAATCTCGGGGGCCATATGGGTCGGCGTTGCTTTCGGCTAATTCGGGTACTGTTTGGCCCTGTCCCGTACAGATATTTGCAGCACCTTCGACTTGGCTAAAGGCACCGTCAACGATCATATTTGCTGCTTGCTCCACATCGATAAAATCGCGTATCTGGGTGCCGCCGGTCAGGTCGGCAACATCGCCATTTTTCAGTTTTTCATGCAAATATGGCACCAGTCGTTTTGGATGTTCGCCCGCGCCGTAAAGATAGAATAGGCGACACCACAGGAAAGACACGCCTGCATGGGAAAACCATTCGCGCAAAGTGTAAAAGGCGGCAACTTTGGCCGCAGAATAAGGCGTTGTCGGGGCCAGCGGGGTATCCAGCGACAAGGGTTTTTCGGTAAGTTCGTACTCAATACAACTGCCAAGGCCGATGAAACGTTTCACCTTGCGCGCAGCGGCAGCTTTAGCAAGCTGTAAGGTGCCGCTTAAGCAATCAAGGTTTTTTTCAGAGGTCAGATAAATCCCCGGCTCCGCGTACCACGCGGCATGTATCACCGTATCAATGCCGTCTAGTGTGTCGTACCACCAGTTGGAATTCTCTGCAAACAAGTCCTTGGTTTCAAGGGTTTGCGTAAGGTTATTTCGAATGGAAATACGGCTCTGCCAGTTCGGTCGCACAGGCAGCAGAACAAAGTGTCCTTGTGCCTCGAGCTGCTGCAAGATATGCCGCCCGACAAAGCCCGTAGCCCCTGTCAACAGAACCCGCGCCATCAGATCACCTTCAGTTCTGGCACTGCCACTACGAATTTGGTGCCCAATGCGGCAAGATCGGCATTTTGTTTCATCACCTCATCCGCGATATTCCACGGCAGGATCAGTAGATAATCGGGACGGTGTTCTTGCAGGGTTTCGGGGGGCAGGATCGGGATGTGACTGGCGGGTAGATATTGCCCTATTTTGGCCTCAGCTGCATCGCAGACAAAGGGCATCAAATCAGGGCGAATGCCGGCGTAATTCATCAGCGTATTACCCTTGGCCGCCGCGCCGTAACCGGCAACAGATTTGCTTGCCGCTTTGGCATCGAGCAAGAAACGTACCAAGCCGTCCTTGACCGCATCGGCCTTTTTCTGAAAGTCGGTGTAGGTCGCGGCGTCTTGCAGGCCCGCTTCGGCTTCCGCATTAAGTACTCGTGCAACCGCGTCCGTAACAGCATGGTCTGCCCCGCCAAGACAGCCGTAAATCCGCAGGCTGCCGCCATGGGTCGGCAGTTCTTCCACGTCAAAAATCCGCAGGCCCGCCGCCGCAAATACAGATGTTACAGCCTTAAGCGACAGATAGGAAAAATGCTCATGGTAGACCGTGTCGAACTGGTTTTGTGCAATCAGCCGTAAAAGATGCGGAAATTCGAACGTGACCACGCCGTTCGGCTTCAAAAACGCGGCGACCCCTTGGGTGAAATCGTTGATGTCGGGCACATGGGCATAGACGTTGTTGCCCAGTACCAGATCGGCTTGTTCGCCAGCCGCAGCCATGGTTTGGCCAACGGATTTTCCGAAGAATTGCTCACGCACCGGCACGCCTATCGCCCGTGCCGCGTCGGCCGTGCTTTTGGTAGGCTCAATCCCCAGACAAGGCACGCTTGCAGCTACGAAATTTTTCAACAGATAACCATCATTGGAGGCCAGTTCGACCACAAAACTATCCGTGCTCAGACCAAGGCGTTCGGTCATCATGGTGCAATAATCGGTGGCATGTTTCAGCCAACCTTTGGAGGTGGATGAAAAATAGGCGTAATCGTCGCTGAACAGCGCATCCGCTTGTGTATAATCCTCGGTTTGCACCAGCCAGCAGTTGGTGCAGGTCAAAATTCGCAACGGGTAGGTGATCTCGGGTTTGCGCAAATCTTCCGGTTTCAGGTAGGCGTTTGAGGGCGGGGCGTTGCCCAAGTCCAGAAATTCCAGTTCCAGTTCGCTATGGCAGTGACGGCATTTCATAAGATAATCGGTTCTATAGTTGCAAAGGCAGGGTGATTTTTATCGCGTTCGGATATGGTAGAAACCGGCAATGGCCAGTTGATGGCAAGTGCGGGATCGGTCGGATTTACTGCCGCTTCATGCTCGGGGTGATAGGGTTGTGAATGGCAGTAATGCAGCTCCACATCATTCGTTAAGGTTTGAAAGCCGTGGGCACAGCCTGCCGGGATATAGACGGTTTCCAATGTGGCACTATCCAGTATCACGGTGCAAACTTTGCCGAAATCCGGCGAGGTTTTGCGCAAGTCCACAAACACATCGCAAACGCGTCCCCGCACGCAGCGCACCAGTTTAATCTCGGCATAGGGTGGGCGTTGAAAATGTAGACCGCGCAAGGTGCCTTTGGCGGCGTTGATCGAGGTGTTCATCTGCACCCATTCAGTATTCAGCCCATGGGCCGCGAATGTTTCAGCGCAATAAACCCGCGCGAAAGCCCCGCGACTGTCGCCCAGTTTTTTGGGCGTGATTTTATAGGCCCCGTTTATGCTGAGTGGTTCAAAAATCATGCGGCCTCATAGGCGTTAATCTGCTCAAGCGTGATGTCCAAAGCCGCGCGGCCTGCGGCAGTATCCTTGTACCATGTCATGGTATTTGCCACAGCCGTTTCAAAATCCCATTTTGGTTGCCAGCCCAGCGATGTGCGTGCCTTGTCGATCGACAGCTTCAAAAGACCCGCCTCATGCGGGGCATCTGCATTGACTTTAGCATGATAGCTGCCGTGCCATGTTTTCAGTGCGGTTTGGATCACATCTTCGACGGTGCGGTTGTCATCGGGAACTGGGCCGAAATTAAACGCCTTTGCCAGTTTTTTATCGGTGCTCAGTTTTTCCGCCAACAGCATGTAGCCCGACAGCGGTTCCAGCACATGTTGCCACGGGCGCACTGCCTGCGGGTTGCGGGTTTCAACCGGGCGACCCTGCATCAAGGCCCGTGCAATATCGGGTAACAGCCGGTTTTCGCACCAGTCTCCACCGCCGATCACGTTGCCGGCACGCGCCGAGGCCAAAGCGATCGGCAGATATTCCTGCGCGTATAACGAGCGGTAGCTGCCCAGCACAAGTTCCGCCCCCGCCTTGCTGGCACTATAGGGGTCGATGCCGCCTAAACGGTCGGTTTCAACGTAAGCGTGAGTGGTTTCAAGATTGCGGTAAACCTTGTCGGTGGTAATGATGACAGCCACGCATGGCTGTGCGGATGTGCGCAATGCTTCCAGCAGGTTCGCGGTGCCCATTACATTTGTGTTCCATGTATCCAAGGTATCTCGGTAGCTGCGCAAGACCAGAGATTGCGCCGCCAGATGAAACACAAAATCAGGTTTTATGTCGGCAACGTAAGCTGCCAGTGTCTCCGCGTCATTTATGTCCCCTATACGGTGATCGATACTGCCCGCCAGTTGCAATTGATCGAACAGGGCAGGGTCGGTATCGGGTTCCAGCGCATAGCCGAAAACCTGCGCCCCTAAGCGGTGCAACCA
>CAZMMG010000266.1:0-3548 GCA_964567355.1 uncultured Neptunicoccus sp. | reverse complement strand
GGGGAAGAGGGGGCCGAGGCAGCATGTCGGGGGGATGTTGCCGGTGCATGCGTGGAACGGTTTGTCTAAAAGATTGAGTTCGGCGGGGGGGGCGTTTCTGCTGAAACCACAAGTGCGTTTTAAGGGCGAAACCGGCGAACAAAGCACGATGTTTTTCAACGACCCGTTCGGCAATCCGATAGAGATCAAAGGGTTTGATGATTTTGCGGGGGTTCACACAGCATAATGCCCTGATCTGCCGCCGCAGCAATAACCGTATCAATGGGAGAGCCAGCAGGCTATATCGTCAATCATGCCACATTTTATCATCGAACATGCCAATGCGTTGCACGACGGGTGCGACATCCATGATGCGCTGCAAATCGTGCTCGATTGCGGCGCAAGCATGGATTTCATCAAACGGGACGACATTAAGGTGCGGCTGGTTCCCTATAGCCATATTTTGGCAGGCGATGGCAGAACCAGTTTTATCCATATCACAGTTTTTCTGCTGGAGGGCCGCTCGGACGCGTTGAAAGAAACGCTTTCCATTGCTCTTCGGGATGTTTTGGATAAACGGTTTTCGCAGGTTCAAAGCATTTCTATTGATATTCGTGATATGAACCCTGTGTGTTACAAAAAACGGCTATCCTAGAAGCTATATCTTCAGGCTGTGTTCCCGAGGATATTTAGCGTATGCCGCGCGGATCGTGGGGCTTTGCAGAGGTGCTATTAAACTACTAAACTAGTTTTCTGGTTTAAAGATTGTGTTCCAATTATCGGGGCTGGTAAATACCGCATCTTTGATAAATTCGACCTCTTTGGGTTTTCCCGCCATTTAGCCGTATCGGCATCCGGTGTATTTTCAAGCCCTTTGCTTTTCTTATCCATCACAACTTGACTCTGGCCTTTACGATCCTTAAATAACTGCCGTTAGCACTCATAGGGGGTGAGTGATAATACTTTGAAATCCCCCTTGAAGTTGAAATTTTAACCAACAATGGAGCAATCCTAATGGCATTTACACCTCTGCACGACCGTGTACTGGTTCGTCGTCTTGAAGGCGAAGAAAAAACCGCAGGCGGTCTGATCATCCCAGATTCTGCAAAAGAAAAACCAGCCGAAGGCGAAATTATCGCCGCAGGCGAAGGCGCACGCAAAGACAGCGGCGAACTGATCCCTATGGCTGTTAAAGCCGGTGACAAGGTTCTGTTCGGCAAATGGTCCGGCACCGAAGTTACCATCGACGGCGAAGAGCTGTTGATCATGAAAGAGTCCGACATCCTCGGTCTTCTTTAATCGCTATAAATTGAATTAGGAGCACATAAAATGGCTGCAAAAGACGTAAAATTCGGCACAGACGCCCGGAACATGATGCTGGAAGGCGTCAATCTTCTGGCCGATGCCGTAAAAGTAACATTAGGTCCCAAAGGCCGTAATGTTGTGATCGATAAATCTTTCGGCGCACCGCGCATCACCAAAGACGGTGTGACAGTTGCCAAAGAGATCGAACTGGAAGGCAAATTCCAGAACATGGGCGCGCAAATGGTCAAAGAAGTGGCCTCGCGCACCAATGACAACGCAGGCGACGGCACCACTACTGCAACAGTTCTGGCACAAGCCATCGTCAAAGAAGGCCTGAAATCAGTTGCGGCTGGCATGAACCCGATGGATCTGAAACGCGGCATCGACACGGCGGTTGCGTCTGTTGTTGACACGATCAAAGGCATGTCACGTGAAGTAAAAGACAGTGCTGAAGTTGCCCAAGTCGGCACGATTTCTGCCAACGGCGAAGCTGCTATCGGTAACCAAATTGCAGACGCAATGCAAAAAGTCGGCAACGAAGGCGTGATCACTGTTGAAGAAAACAAAGGTCTGGAAACCGAAACCGACGTTGTTGAAGGCATGCAGTTCGACCGTGGTTACCTGTCACCTTACTTCGTGACCAACCCGGACAAAATGACAGCCGATCTGGAAGATTGCCTGATCCTGTTGCACGAAAAGAAATTGTCAAGCTTGCAACCAATGGTGCCTTTGTTGGAAACTGTTATCCAATCCGGCAAACCTTTGTTGATCATTGCAGAAGATGTTGACGGCGAAGCGCTTGCCACTTTGGTGGTGAACAAATTGCGCGGCGGTTTGAAAATCGCAGCTGTCAAAGCACCCGGGTTTGGTGACCGTCGCAAAGCCATGTTGCAAGACATTGCTGTTCTGACCGGTGGCCAAGTGATTTCTGAAGAACTGGGCATGAAGCTGGAAAACGTCGGCATGGACATGCTGGGAACGGCCAAGAAAGTTGCCATCACCAAAGACGAAACAACAATCATTGACGGATCAGGCGAAAAAGCCGAAATCGAAGCCCGTGTTGCACAGATCAAAGCGCAAATCGAAGAAACATCTTCCGATTACGACCGTGAAAAACTGCAAGAACGTCTGGCCAAACTGGCTGGCGGCGTTGCTGTAATCCGCGTTGGTGGCTCAACTGAAACCGAAGTGAAAGAACGCAAAGACCGCGTTGATGACGCTTTGAATGCAACCCGCGCAGCCGTACAAGAAGGTGTTGTCGTTGGCGGTGGTGTTGCTTTGGTTCAAGGTGCCAAAGGCTTGGCTGGTCTGGAAGGCGAAAATGCTGACCAAACCGCCGGGATCGCAATTGTGCGCCGCGCTTTGGAAGCTCCAATGCGCCAAATCGCTGAAAATGCTGGCGTTGACGGTGCAGTTGTTGCTGGCAAAGTTCGCGAAAGCGACGATGCATCCTTTGGCTTCAATGCTCAAACTGAAGAATATGGCGACATGTTTGCGTTTGGTGTGATTGACCCGGCTAAAGTTGTGCGTTCCGCTTTGGAAGACGCGGCTTCTATCGCCGGTCTGTTGGTTACAACAGAAGCGATGATTGCCGACAAGCCAGCCCCTGCTGCTGGCGGTGCCGGTGGCGGCATGCCAGACATGGGCGGCATGGGCGGCATGGGTGGCGGTATGCCTGGAATGGGCGGCGGCATGCCTGGAATGGGTGGCATGGGCGGTATGCCTGGGATGATGTAGAGAGTCCGTTTGTGAGACAATTTGCAGGCCGGCACGAGCGGCGGCGCTGTACCGGCAATACCGGAACTCGCAAAACTCGTTCAGGCCCACAAAACTTAAAACATTAAGACCAACCAACTTCATTTAAGAACATAAAACAAAGGGATCTACACAATGGCAAAAATCAATCTACGACCTTTGGACGATCGCGTAGTTGTCAGACCTTCGGATGCCGAGGAAGTGACCGCCGGCGGAATCGTGCTGCCAGACTCCGCCCAGGAAAAACCACAGCGTGGCAAAATTATCGCCGTCGGTGCAGGCAAGCTACTCGATAGTGGCAACCGAGGCGAGCTCTCGGTAGCCATCGGCGACGAAGTGATCTACGGAAAGTACGGCGGCTCAGACATCGAGGTGGATGGTCAAGACCTGAAGATCCTCCGAGAGAGCGACATCTTGGCAAAGGTCAAGTAATCGAGCGTTTCAGGTCAAGAGACCAAAGCTAAAGACGCTAGTCACCAACCCAACAAAAAATAAAATCTCAATCAAAA
>CAZMMG010000265.1:0-3552 GCA_964567355.1 uncultured Neptunicoccus sp. | reverse complement strand
CATGCCAATAGAAGACCAACCAAAAAAGGAACCTGTGCGGTTCTTCCCATGAAAGAAAGATGCCATTTGATAAATGTAATCAAATTAAGCCCCTAGTTTTAAATCTCTTAATACTTGTCATCTTTACATGTCCAAACCCGCGAATATCATTAGGTAAATCGGCAATGGCCAAAGCAGTCTCAAGATCGGCTTTTTCATCAATCCCCAAAACCATCGCTTTATATTCTTCAATCAAAGCGCGCTCCATGCGGCGTTCGCGTGAATATCCGAACGGGTCAAGCGGGGTGGTGCGTAGGAATTTGAATGTTTTTAAAAGCTTGAAAAAAGGGAATATCCATGTGCCGAACTGGTATTTTCTGGCTTTTCCCGTGATTGGGTCAAGCCGCGACAATAGCGGCGGGGCAAGGGATATTTTCAGGGTCAAGTCGCCTTCGAACTGTTCGCGCAAGCCGGCCATGAACGACGGCTCGGAATATAATCGCGCGACCTCATACTCATCTTTATAGGCCATCAACTTGTAAAGGTTCTTGGCAACGGTGATGGCATAGGGTCTATTCAGAACCTTTGCCATGAAATTACGGTAGCCGCTGGCATACGCGGCGTTTTGATAGGCGGTTAAGCGTGCTACGCGGTCTGCAATTGTTTCGTCCAGAGTTTGCGGCGCGGCGATTGTTACTGTTGGTAAAAGCGCATCTAGACGGCTTGCATCCAGCAGCCAATGACGCCCCAGCACAAAGGCGTTTTTGTTCATCTCAACTGCAACACCGTTCAGTTCAATTGCCCGCTCAATGGCTTTTTCGCTTAGCGGGACAAGCCCTTTTTGATAGGCTACGCCCAGCATAAACAAATTGGTGCCGATACTGTCACCCAGCAGTTTTGTGGCATAATTGCTGGCATCGACAAAAACCGCATTGCTTCGCCCGACCGCATCCAGAATACGGCTATGCATCAGATCTGTGGGCAAGGCGAAATCTTTGTCATAGGCAAATTCGCGCGGCATTTGCTCATGGGTGTTGATTAAGGCATGGGTTGATTTTGATAAGGTCGAAAGGGCCTGATTGCCCGCCGCCACAATTACATCGCAGCCCAGCATTAGATCGGCACACCCGTTCGCCACGCGAATGGTTTTGATCGCGGTGGGTGTTGCGGCAAGTTTGATGTGTGAATAAACCGAGCCACCCTTTTGTGACAGGCCCGCCATGTCGATGATGCCGCTGCCCAAGCCGTCAAGATGGGCCGCCATGCCGACAAGTGCGCCGATGGTGACAACGCCAGTGCCGCCCACGCCGGTGACAAGGATGGAATAGGGTTTGTTCAGATCGGGTTTGGTTGTTGGTTCCGGCAAGTCCGGCAGGGCGGTTAGTGTTGATTTGGTTCTGCGCAGGCTGGCGCCGATGACGGTAACAAAGCTGGGGCAGAACCCGTCGGCACAGGTGAAATCCTTGTTGCAAACAGATTGGTCAATTTTGCGTTTGCGCCCAAGTGGCGTGTCCAGCGGTTGCACCGCGACACAGTTGGATTGCACCCCGCAATCGCCGCAACCTTCGCAGACCCCGGGATGTATATAGAGGCGTTTGTCGATATCCGCCATTGTCCCACGTTTACGCCTGCGGCGTTTTTCGGAGGCGCAGGTTTGGTCATACAAGATAACCGAAACGCCTTTGATCTTTGCGATGTCTTCCTGCACTTTTTGTAAATCGCGGCGATGGTGGATTTTAATGCCGCTTGGCAGCCGTGATTTGTCGATACGCGCTGGGTCTTCGGTGACATATTCCAGCCGTGTCACCCCTGCGGCCAGAACTTCTGCAACGATGTCATAGGCATCCATGCCGCCATCATGCAATTGACCCCCTGTCAGGGCGACCGCGTCATTGTACAAAATCTTGTAGGTCATATTGATGCCCGCACCGATAGCGGCGCGCACCGACATGATGCCGGAATGGTTATAGGTGCCGTCGCCGATATTTTGGAACACATGATCACAAGTGGAAAACTTGGCCTCGCCAATCCAGTTTGCACCCTCTGCGCCCATGTGGGTGTAGCCTTCAACGCTGCGGCCCATGAATTGCGCCATCCAGTGGCAGCCGATGCCTGAAAACCCGCGCGATCCTTCGGGCAGGGCGGTGGATGTGTTATGCGGGCAACCCGCGCAGAACACCAAACCACGTGTTACGGGCAATTCTTCACGGGTTTGGGCAAGGCGGGCTTTTAGATCATGAACTTTGTTTTCCAGCGATTTACCGCCTTGTAAACCCAGCAGGCGTTCGCCGATGGCGGCGGCAATTTGCACCGCATTCAGGGCCACTTCCGGCTGAAACAGGGTAGTGCCAGTTTCGGATTTTTTACCAATGATGTTTGGCGGGTTTTTTTGCCCATATAGAATGCTGCGCAACTGGTCTTCGATCAGACTGCGTTTTTCCTCGACCACAATGATCTGATCCAGATTTTTCGCAAATTCGGTGATGCCGTCAGGTTCCAACGGCCAGGGCATGGCGATCTTGTAAAGCGAAAGGCCGATTTTGTTGGCGCGGGTCTGATCTATGCCCAGTTCGTCTAGGGCCTGCAACACATCCATATAGGACTTGCCAGTGGAAACGATGCCGATTTTTGGCGATTTTCCACCCGAATAGATGGTTTGATTTAACCGGTTGGCGCGAACGTAGGCCCGAATCGCATCCAGCTTATATTGGTGAAGCCGTGCCTCTTGCACAGTCGGGTGGTCATTCAGGCGGATGTTTAAGCCGCCTTTGGGCATGATAAAATCATCTGGCAGCATGGTTTTGAAATTATCTAAACTTACATCGATAGAACCCGACGACTCCACGTTGTCCTTGACGCATTTCAGCCCGCACCAGACACCCGCAAAACGCGATAATGCCCAGCCGTGCAGGCCAAATGTGATGATTTCCGATACGCTGGCAGGGTTCAGGATAGGCACCATTGCATCGACAAGCGCATATTCGCTTTGGTGCGCGGTAGTGGAGCTTTCGCAAGTATGGTCGTCGCCCATCAACAACAGCACGCCGCCGTTTTTGGATGCGCCTGCAAGATTGGCGTGGCGGATGGCGTCACCGGATCGGTCAACGCCCGGGCCTTTGCCGTACCACATGGCAAAAACGCCGTCGTGTTTACCGTCGCCGCGCAATTCCGCCTGTTGAGTTCCCCAAATGGCGGTGGCAGCGATGTCTTCATTCAGGCCCGCTTCAAATATGACCTGCGCATCTTCAAGATATTTTTCGGCCCGCTCGAATTGTAGATCCAACCCGCCCAAGGGCGAGCCGCGATAGCCGCTGATATAGCCGCCAGTGTCCAGCCCGTTTTCGCGGTCACGCGCGGCTTGCATCAAGCACAGGCGCACTAACGCTTGGGTGCCCGAAGTGTAAATGCGGGGTTTTGTCAGATCGAATTTATCGTCGAGTTTTGTGTCAAAAAGGCTCATGCGGGCAGATTACAGACGGGGTGCAAAACGGCAAGGGCGCAATTGCGCGTTCTTATTTTAGTTTAACGATAAAGCCTTTGCCCGTCCCGTGAACCTTGTCATGGGCGCGGATG
>CAZMMG010000264.1:0-3555 GCA_964567355.1 uncultured Neptunicoccus sp. | reverse complement strand
GCTTGATATTGTTATTGAAACAGATAATCAAATTATTGGCATTGAAAATAAGATATTCCATCATTTAAACAATGACCTTGCGGATTATAGTGAATCTCTTGATGGATGGGCGAAACCAAAAGATTCAGTCGTAACAAAAATTATTTTAAGCTTAAGAAAAGAACATGAAAGTTCAGGCTTTATTTGTATAACTTATGAAGAATTTTGGGCAAAGATAAGGGAGCACCTTGGTGCTTACATATCGACCTCATCACAGAAGTGGCTTTTGTACCTCGTGGATTTTATGACCAGCGTTGAAAAACTTTATGGAGAGAAAATGACAATAACTGAAAACGATGCATTTTTCATTGAGAATGATGAAAGAATTAATAAAATGCTAAGCGATAGAAATAATTTTATCACAAAGCTTAACCGCATGGTTAAGGAAGTATCCGATAAAACTAAAAAACCTGACGCTTGTGAAAACCAGTGGATATATGCAAAATCTTGCTTGGTTCATGATTTTACTCTATCTGGTAAAAAAATAGCATTTGATCTGTACATCTCTCCAAAAGGTTGGGAATTGGTATTATTTGGTCGAGATAAACAATCGAAGGAATATCTATCCGAGTTAGTTAAGATTGCCCCTCTTTGCAATTATGAATTTCCACGTGACTCGCATCATAAAGACCTGCGTTATGTTGTAGAAAAATATGATTTCAAAACGCACCCTGATGACATAAGTAAAAGCCTTAGTGAATGGATGGAGCAGTTAATTCAGGCAGAGGAAATGAAAAAGCAATAGAAATGGAACCACTGTAGGCGGCCCTTATAGCTCGCATTCAATGTATACGTGTTTAATGCAACACGCTTCCCCTTGCAGTAAAATCCGCGACTGTTTACCGTCAGCCAAAATGATAAGGCAAGCCCCATGACCACGACGCCAACAGACGCGCTTTTGCAGAAAATCTTGAACGAGACCAAGGTGATCGCCGCTGTGGGTGTTTCTACCAATCCTGTGCGTCCGTCCTATTTTGTGATGCGCTACTTGCGTATGCGCGGTTACCGTGTGATCCCGATCAATCCGGCCTATGCGGGACAAACCCTGTTTGGCGAGACTGTTCTATCCAGTATCGAGGATATTCCCGCAGACACCCCCGTAGATATGCTGGATATTTTTCGCCGCCCTGAATTTGTCCCATCCTTGGTGGATGCGGCGATAGAACATTTGGGCGGTAGGTTGAAAACGGTTTGGATGCAGGTCGGTGTCACACATGCAAAGGCCGCTGAGCATGCAACTGGTGCGGGCTTGCAAGTCGTACAGAACCGCTGCCCGAAAATCGAATACCAACGGCTAAATGGCGAGCTGCGCCGTGCTGGTTTCAACACCGGCATTATTTCATCAAAACTCTGAGGGGAAAAAGACATGACTGATACACCAACATACGGCTTTGACACATTGCAGGTTCACGCCGGCGCACGGCCTGATCCCGCAACAGGGGCACGTCAAGTGCCGATTTACCAGACCACCGCCTATGTGTTTCGCGATGCCGATCACGCGGCTGCATTGTTTAACCTGCAAGAGGTCGGTTACATTTATTCGCGCCTGACCAACCCCACAGTTTCCGCCCTGCAAGAGCGCATTGCAACTCTGGAGGGCGGTATTGGCGCGGTGTGCTGTTCTTCGGGGCATGCGGCGCAAATCATGGCACTGTTCCCGCTGATGGGGCCGGGGTGCAATGTGGTGGCGTCAACAAGGCTTTATGGCGGTAGTGTCACGCAGCTTGGCCAGACCATCAAACGCTTTGGCTGGTCGGTAAAGTTTATCGACTTCGATGATACGGATGCTTTGAAAGACGCTATAGACGATGATACCCGCGCGGTGTTTTGCGAAAGTATTTCCAACCCGGGCGGTTATGTCACCGACATTCCGGCGGTGGCGAAAATCGCCGATGCAGCGGGTTTGCCGCTGATTGTCGACAACACATCTGCCACCCCTTACCTGTGCCGCCCGATTGAAATGGGCGCGACTTTGGTGGTGCATTCGACCACCAAATACCTGACCGGCAATGGCACGGTGATGGGCGGTTGCGTGGTCGATAGCGGTAAATTCGACTGGTCGAAATCCGACAAATTCCCGTCACTGTCACAACCCGAACCTGCCTATCACGGTCTGAAATTCCATGAAACTTTCGGCAATCTGGCCTTTACATTACATGGCATTGCCATCGGTCTGCGCGATCTGGGCATGGTGCTGAACCCGCAAGCGGCACATTATACCCTGTTGGGGATTGAAACCTTAAGCTTGCGCATGGAACGCCATGTTCACAATGCGAAAATCGTGGCGAACTGGCTGGAACAAGATCCGCGTATTGCATCTGTTACTTACGCGGGGCTGGAAAGTTCACCCTATTATGCGCGGCATCAGGCGGTCTATCCCAAAGGCGCAGGCGCGTTGTTCACATTCGCGCTCAAAGGCGGTTATAAGGCCTGCGTGAAGCTGGTTGATGCGGTCAATCTGTTCAGCCATGTGGCTAACTTGGGCGATACCCGCTCGTTGATTATCCATGCGGCATCGACCACGCACCGGCAATTAACGCCCGAGCAACAGGTTGCGGCAGGGGCGGGCCCCGATATGGTGCGGGTTTCGATTGGCATTGAAAACGCCGAAGATATGATCTCTGATCTGGATCAGGCACTGGATGCGGCTTTGGCATAATCCATGCGCCTGGCCCTTCTGACCACGCTGACTATGATCGCTTTTGCCGCCAATTCGGTGATTACCCGTGCGGCGCTTGCCAGCGGGGCCATAGGCCCTGCGTCTTTTTCGGTGTTGCGGTTGGCATCGGGGGCGGTTGTTCTGGTGCTAATCTTATGGGGGCAGGGTGCGTTCAAGTCTCGCACCCAAATCCGCCCGCGCCTGGACGCGGTTTTGGGCCTGGCACTTTATGCCATCGGATTTTCCTTTGCCTACACGGTGCTACAGGCTGGATTGGGGGCGTTGTTGCTGTTCGCTATGGTGCAGATCACCATGTTTGCAGGTGCTGTGGTGCAGGGCAACCGGCCCAAAACCCTGCAATGGCTGGGGGCGGCGATTGGATTGTCGGGCTTGGCCTATGTGTTGAACCCAAACACGGCGGCAATTGATTTGCGCGGCGCGGCGTTGATGATCGCCGCAGGTTTCGGTTGGGGGATTTATTCGCTGGCGGGGCAAAAGGTGGAACAGGCATTGGTCGCGACTGCTGCCAGTTTCGTTTGCGCCACACCGGTTGCGTTTGTCATCTGGTTGGCCAGCTCTGCCGAGGTGCTTCACAGTAAGGGTATCGCATTGGCCTGTCTTTCGGGCGGTGTCACTTCGGCCCTTGGGTATATCTTGTGGTTCTACGTTCTACCGCGCTTGCAAACCAGCACTGCTGCGGTGGCACAACTGACGGTTCCACTGATTGCAATGGTGGGCGGCATGGTGTTTTTGGGCGAGATTTGGACGCTTGATTTCAGCATCGCATCCGCCCTTGTTCTGGGCCGGGCAAAAGGGCTAGAAATTTTTGTTTTACAGATTTAGATTGCTGCTATGAA
>CAZMMG010000263.1:0-3607 GCA_964567355.1 uncultured Neptunicoccus sp. | reverse complement strand
GTACAGAATTGTACATAAATAATATAAGCATGAAATGTAAAAAAGAGGGTCTATACCTATGAGCCCTTGCGACGCGGTTTTGTCTATCTGGCGGCGGTGCTCGACTGGTTTTGCCGCAAGGTTTTGGCCTGGCAGGTGTCAGTCGCGCTGGAAACCGTGTTTTGCATCAAAGCGGTGGAGGACGCCATGGCGCGCTACGGCAACCTATACACAACAATTGTGGACTTAACCCCGTCTAGCATGGCGGACTAAAATACAAGCTACTAAAAATAGGAGAAATGACGATGATTATTAAATCTTTCAAAGCTTTAGCGCTCTCAGCAGTTCTTGGCACGCTTACAGCCGTTCCTGCATCTGCAATTGAATTGTGGGTTTTCGTGCCCGGCGGACAGTTCTCCGCCTATTCGACAGAGACTGAATGTAGCGCACGTTATTCTAACTGTGTTCAAATGTTGACCAGCTGTGGTGGCTATCCCGTGTTTTTGAACGATAAAGACTTTGACGAAGTTTCTTCAGCGTTCGACCGTGGTGCTCGGACAAATGTGGTTCGTGTGAGCAACAACAAAAATCTTTGTCATCTTCAAAATAGTTAACCCGGTTTTTGCTAGTGGTCTTGTCACGATCTGTGGGAATTATCGGTATCTGGCGAGTGTATTTGAAAACAAAAAAGCACGTACAAATAGAAGGTGTTCAGAATTCCGTGTCACGGGGTTAGGCTAGATATCCAGCACGCCGTTTAACCTCCCCTCAAAATAGATCGAGAGCTGGGACAGTGTCAAATTCCAGTTTTGCAGCGGCATGGTCCAATTTTTGGATGCATTCTGGATGAACCGCTCCGAGCTTATCGGAGGCTGATTACTTCATGTCATGCGACCATATCGAGTTTGTTTAACTGTGCATAGTACCTCTCTTCTGCTTCTGCTGGTGGGATGTATCCGATGAGCTCAAGCAGGCGACGGTTATTGAACCAATCGAGCCAATTGAGAGTTTCCATTCGACTGTGGCCATGGTTTTCCATGGGCCAAGCCGGTGGATGACCTCGGCTTTGTAGAGGCCGTTTATGGTTTCAGCCAAGGCATTAGAGATATGCCTGAAAGTTGGTGACCGGGTTTTAAAACCCGGGCCGTTTCTAGGGCAGGCATGGTTTTGTTCCGCTTCTTTGACCGCAGAAAATGCGCCACGGGAGCGGAACCATTTACAGGTTTGGCTGACGCTTTCATATTGATCCTGATCGGTAACATCACAGGGCCGTCATCGGCAAACAGACCCCTGATATTCAGACCGGATCAAGGCTGATAAATATTTATTCCCGCCCCCCCAATGCAACACCATCGTCATATCGCTGTTGGTTTCAAAATCATGACCGGCAAAGGTCAAGCACTGCCCGAAACTGGTCGCTCTGTAAGACACACCTGTGCAATTTCCATCCGCCAGACATACCTGTGCGCATGCGGCGACAGATGACACTGTGACGGCCTGATTCGCGGTGAGTGTTTTTCCGGTTTGTTGGTTTGTCTGAACCAGCAATCCATTATAGAACGTGAACCCACCGCGCTCTCCGTAAACAGAAAGGCCGGACCCCGAATAAGAACATCCCGCCGATGCCACAGTGGTGAACCCACCGAACAGGACGGCCGCAAGGGTCACGCGAAATATTGTTTTTTTACAAATTCGTCTCATTTTCATCTTTCTGTCTGGCAAAAGGTAAACCGTAGAATATGCACAACCAATTTCAGCAATTGGGCTATAAACCCAGCCACGTGGCTCACTTTACTGGCCGCCAAAAAACGCCACAATACATACAGGTGTAGCATTGCCCCAGGCCCCAAATGATTTAGAATACTATCGGCACAAACTCTGGTGATGAATTGAACCAAGATACTGAAAACGCGCTGGGGCTGCCTTTGCATATTCGCAAATGCCGCGGCTGTGCGGATGGTCGCATGCATATCACTGCGTTCAAGCAAAGTGGGGCCGAACAAATCCAGTCCTTTGAATGCCAGACCTGTTCTGCCCGTCTGGACATGTCCAGTGCCGGTTATATCGGCCTGCAATTTTGGGCGTGGCTGCTTGTCAGCGCATTCATAATCTGGCTTTTCCTAATTAATGAGCGCTATGCCTCGACAACGGCACATGTTGTGGTGCTGGGTTTTGTGGCACTTGGCGGGTATTGGAGCCTAGGGGATACTTGGAAACTATATCGGCATCCATTGATAAGGGACAAGGGCGCGACAGACGATTTAAACTCTCCGGGGGGTACATCCCCTTTGTTTGTCACCAAACTGCTCAATCTCGGTTTTTTCAAAACACCGCTGCTTTTTTTATTTGCGGGCGCGGCCTTTCTGGGATTGGCGGCACTGGTCGGGTATATCAAAGACTATGTGCTTTGACTTTCATTTGGATGCACCACAATGACCCCTTGCCGCATAATTGTTGCTGACGACCATCCAATATTTCGCGAAGGCTTAAGCCGATTAATCATGAATGCGATTGACGGCGCGGACGTTCTGGAAACTGATCATTTTGACGGCGTCCAAAAGCTTGCCGCCCAAGCCCCCCCTGATTTATTCGTATTGGATTTGAACTTTCCCGGATTTTCAGCCGCAGGGTCGATTGATCTATTGCGAACCTCTTACCCAACGGCTGCAATTGTCATTGTGTCAATGCAAGATGATCCGCAAACGATTGAAAAAACACTTTCCATGAATGTGGACGGCTTTATCAGCAAGGCGATTGACCCCATGAAGATTGGTCAAGCCATTGCATCGGTTTTGGACGGTGAAATTGTCATCATCGGCCCCAAAGACGCTGAACCCTTACCGGAAAGCGGGGCGCAATCGGTTGTTGCAAAACTTCCTGCGCGGCAGCGGGATGTCTTGCGCCTTGTGGTGGCCGGAAAGACCAACAAAGAGATCGCACGCGCCCTTGATCTGTCCCCGTTCACGGTGCGATCACATGTGTCTTTGTTGCTAAAAACTCTTAATTTGCCCACTCGCGCTGCGGCGGCGGCCGTTGGTCGGGATGTTGGCCTTTAAACCTGTGCCTGATCTATCTGCGCCGCTTTTGCTTTGGTAAGTTGTGACAACATTAAGGATCTCAACCGCTGCGCCGATGCCGGTTTTTCTATCAGGCCAATGGGCTCTGATATGTCCAACTTTTTCAGATCGAAATTCTGTTGTCCTGTAATAATGATCGCCGGCAGATTACGCCCCTCGGCTTTTCGAAGCTGGGTGATGCACTGCTTGCCATTGGTCCCATTGCCCAGGTGGAAATCAGTTATCAAAAAATCCACGCCCAGCTTACCCAGCGGAATTTGCGCCGAAGACGTCGCAATACATCCCCAGCGTTTTAAAACACGGACGGTCGCTGCCAGTATTTCCGGATCATCATTCACCACATGGACTTTCAAATCAGCCAAGGGGTGCTGACGATTGAGTGCCCTATGAGGTGCATTTTTTTGCGCGGGAACGCTTCTTAACCCGGAAATTTGAACTTTGGTCCCCGATGTCTTGTCAGAGGTCATTATACCAATCCAGTATCTTATACACATCTTCGAGCCCACGAGACTAAGGCGAAACTCGTATGCCGTCTTCTGCTTGAAAAAAAA
>CAZMMG010000262.1:0-3615 GCA_964567355.1 uncultured Neptunicoccus sp. | reverse complement strand
ATCTTATTCGGCTGTTTCAAGGCACAGGCGATCACGTTGCCGCGTTTTAATGTGTTTTCTAATCCAGCACTTTTGGCCAATGTTTGTTGGCGCGGGCCACATAACCCGCTCTATCCCGGCTCCAAATCGCCCAGATGATCGAGTTGTAATTCAGGTATAGTTTGCCGTTATATATATCCCATGCTTTGGGGTTGATCGACACGAAATCGCCGCTGGCCATGGCATAGGCGCAGTAGCCGCCATATTGCGGCGCGTATTTTTCCGGGTTTGCTTCAAACAGGGCCTTGTTTTCGGCGGACTTGAACCGCCAAGTCGCGCCATGCCACGAAAGGCTGTATTCGGCAGAGCCTTGGAACGCGTCTTTTTCGCGAAAATAAGCAACCGGATCATAGCCGGCAATGGCCAGACCGTCTTTGGTGTAAATGGCCGCTTGCTTTGCAAAAGCGGGGGCGGCAATTGTCGCGGCAAGTAGGCCAAGCGTTGTACGTCGAGTCAAATGCATCTGATCACTCCTTTAAGCAAAGATAGTGTAAAAATGCTGAAATTGAACCCTGCTCGCAGCAATGTGAGAATATGCTCTCTTAGAGGCTTTTGGTTTGCGACAATGCGTAAAGCGAAACCGCGGCCGCATTTGATACGTTCAACGAGCCGAATGTGCGCTGGAACGGAATTTTGGCAATCACGTCACAGACCTCTTTGGTTGACGGGCGCAGGCCCGGGCCTTCGGCCCCCAAGACCAAAGCGGTCGGGGCACCCGGTTCTACATCAAGCGTATCTTGCAATTCGATATCGGCTTCACCGTCCAATGCGATCAACCGGTAGCCCATCTCGGACAGGGTTTTGAGTGATTTCACCAAATTTTGCACCCGCAAATAAGGTTGGCGTTCCAAAGCACCGCTTGCGGTTTTGGCCAGTGCCCCGGTCTCAGGGGCGGAATTGCGCAAGGTGGCGATGACAGCACGCGCCCCGAAAACTTCAGCCGAGCGCAGGATGGCCCCGACATTATGCGGGTCGGTGACGCGGTCAAGCACGATGACCACCGCGCGCTCGCCGCGCGGGGCACATTGTTCCGATAAATTGCCCCAATCCAGCGGCTTGACTTCCAGTGCTGCACCTTGATGCACCGATTGCGGATCAATCGGCACGTTAAAGCGGCGTGGGTCCTGCACTTCGGGTTCCATACCCGATGCGGCAATGGCCTCTGCCAGTTTGTCGGCGGCATTTTTGGTTACGACCAGGCGCAACCGCGTACGGGCCGGGTTTTTCAGGGCATCGCGCACCGCATGTAGCCCGAACAGCCACACGGTTTCCGCCGCACTTGCGCGTTTGCTGCGTTCCTTACCAACGACCCATATGGGTTTTTTGTCTTTTCTAGGTGCCATCTACCGTTCTTTCGAAGTTGATTGCACATTTGGCACGAACATCTTCCCGCAACAAGCAAATTTTGTGTTGACGATAGCTGCCCGCGCGACTAATCAGGCCGAGCTTACGGTGTTCAGATACATTATAGCGGGCGACGGGCTGCAAGGTGCGGCAGGGGACTGTAACTCCCCCGGGGTGACCCACGCCTGGTTCGATTCCAGGGTCGCCCACCATTTTTCTTTCATAACAGTTCGGTTTTTCGACATAGTGTTTGCGCGGCGCGTTTAAAGCTGGTCGCCAGGTGTGCGCCCTGCAAAAAATGCATCCACATTGTCAAGCGCACGAAAGCCCATTGCGTCGCGGGTTTGCGTGGTGGCACTGCCGATATGGGGCAGCATAAATATATTTTCATGGGCAGCAAAAGCAGGATTGCCGCCCGGCTCGGATTGATAGCAATCCAGCCCCGCAGCAGACAGTTTGCCCGAGGCTATGGCATCCAGCAGGGCGGCTTCATTGATCAGCGAACCGCGTGCCGTGTTTACCAATACGGCCCCGTCGGGCATTCGGGATAACATGTTTTCATTCATTAAACCAATGGTTTGCGGGGTTGCCGGACAATGAAGCGACAAAAAGTCGGAAACCGTCATCAGGTCTTCGACGGTATCGCGATATGTGGCACCTTGTTCCAGATATGGCGATAAGCGGTGGCGATTATAGTAATGTACATCCATGCCAAAACCGCGTGCGCGCCGCGCCATCACTTGACCGACGCGGCCCATGCCGATGATCCCCAGACGTGCCCCGCTGACCTGTTTGCCGACCATGAAAGACGGGCTCCAGAAATCCCAAGCCCCTGTGCGCACTAAACGATCCCCTTCAACGGCGCGCCGTGCCGCCCCAAGCAATAACAGCATCGCTATTTCGGCGGTGGCATCGGATAAAACATCGGGCGTGTTTGTTACCACAATGCCGCGTGCCTTAAGGGCCGGCAAATCGCAGTGGTCTACACCGACCGAGTGATTGGCGATGATTTTGACGCGGTCATCAAGCTTGTTGGCCACATCCGCGTTTAATATTTCTGAATGGCATGGAATGATCGCATCGACTTTTGCCGACATCGCTACGATCTCGTCTTGTGTACAAACGCGGTCTTGGTGGTTGATAATCACATCATAGTCGCGCGTTGCCCGTTCAAGCGTTGCATCCGACAGGCGGCGCGTGATCCACAAAACCGGTTTTGCAGACATGGCTTTCAGTCTTTCTTTCGCAGGCATTCATCCCAAAAGTCGTAAACCGCCATCGACAGAACCGTGAGTGAAATGATCCAGAACGGCAAGCCACCCCAAAACCCTGCAAAGCCTGATGAAATACTGTCCGCAAGGCCGGTAATGAATACAACCAGTAACCCGGTCGCCAAAAACGCGACAAAGATTTTAATTTTTTTAGGCAACATTATGTTTTTCCTTTTTCATGTATTACGCGGTTTCAAGTTTCTTTAGCAGCCAGTTTGCGGTGCGCAGCAAACGGTCGTCTTCTTCGGCGGCACCGATCAGTTGCACCCCAATGGGTAATCCGGCACCCCCGACTAAAAGCGGTAGGTTCAAAGTTGGTAAACCGGCCAGAGATCCTATGGTGCAAAAAATCGGATCACCGGTTCCATCCCCGAATTTCAGGGCTTCGCCTGCGGCACTTGGTGCCAGTATAGCATCATAATCGTGAAAGAACGTATCAAAAAATGTGGATGCGGACTGCATGACCGCCACCGCATCTTCATATTGGGCATCCGTTATGTCACGCCCTTGCACGATTACCGCCTGAAGCGGTTCACTGAGCTGTTGCCAGTGGGGGCTTAGAGTTGCATCCAGATTACGGGATATTTCATAATTCTGGATCACTTTATGGACATCTACCAGATCCACCATGTTTTGGGAGGCTTCTAAGCGGTCTATCTGGCCGCCAAGCGCCTCTATCACCTCGTCCATTCCGGCACGCGTATCTGGGGACATCCGGTCGTGGTAGGGCATGTCGAGATAAACAAAGTTTGGCTCAACCGGGGCATCTGTGGAACAGCCTTGTGACATATTCGGGCGCGGGCGTGCATAGCTCATCGGATCATAGGGGTCGTAGCTGCCAAGCACATCCGTTAGCAGCGCGGCATCTTCCAGAGTGCGGGCAAAAACCCCGACCTGATCCAGTGTTTCCGAGGTGCGCAGCACGCCACGGCGCGAAATCACACACGCGTGGGTTTAAGCC
>CAZMMG010000261.1:0-3637 GCA_964567355.1 uncultured Neptunicoccus sp. | reverse complement strand
CCCAACGAGGCCCCGACAGCACGGCCAATCACCGCTCCCGACAGCCCTAAAACCGTGCCACCGATACCGCCACCAATGGCCGCCCCGGCAGCTGATAGTAAAATAGTCGCCATCTATGCGTTCCTTTCGGGAAACTTGAATTGGGCCACGATCCTGCGCGTCCATGCCCCGTTCATCGGCGTCTCAACCACACCGCGCCCGGAATAGGCATGGATCACGGTGGCAAAACCCGCATCCGTCCCCGCCAAAACACCCAAATGCTTGGCCACATGACCTGCCCTCATCCGAAACAGCACAACTTGCCCACCTTTCCCCGTATCAATCGCAACTTCTGTCATATTGCGCATCACCGCCGCCCAAAGACGCTCTTCGTGTCCCGTCTCGGACCAATCCGCCGTATAACTCGGCACCACCTCCGGCTCATCCCCCACGACCTCGCGCCACAGCCCCAGACAATCGCAACCCTGCCCCATAACCGAGGCCTGATGCCGATAAGGCGTGCCGGTCCAGCTCCGCGCCACGCGGATTATTTTATCTTCTTGGTTTGTCATAAATCACCCCAAACTTCCGCCATCATTCTGTCCGTCTCGCACAGGATAGGATAACGCCCAGTCATCACCGGGCATTTGCGGAAAACCCCTGAAATTCAAAAGGTTGGAAAATTTTGTGATGCAAATATCTTTGGTTTTATCGCAGCCCGCAGTGACCCGCACAATGTCGCCCACCGCAATCGGATGGCGCAGATCTTCCCAAACCTCCAAGACCCGGCGCAGCCCTTTGGTCTGATCAACTTTGATAATCCGCACCGCCCCCGCATTGGCCCCGGTGATAAATTCCAACTGACCTTGCAAAAACCAGCCGTCCGCATAAGCCTCCAACCCCTTCATATGCAACACCCGCTGCCCGACCACAAAGGTCAGTTCAGCATCGCTGGTAAATGCGGGCCCCGACACGTCTATACCACAGCGCATATCGCCCAACTGCGCATCGCATTGCCTCAAATAGGCCCGCCCGCGAGGTTGGTTCAAACCCTCGCTTAGTGACCGCAATTCAGCATCATATACCCCCGAGCCGCGCTTAATCTCGCCCAAAAAGCCGCGAAACACCAAAACCCTTTGTGCCACATCCTACCAGTTGACCAGATACTGCAAAACCTGCGCCCCGTCATAAAGCCCCTGTTCAATATCAGCATCCGTTAGACCCGCTGCACTCAACGCGCCCACAGCCTGCGAATTGTCCACCGACAGGCCGGTCGAACTTTGCAAAGCCGCCGCATCCATGCCGGTGGCTGGCTCAAAGCTCACCCCGTCAAAACCCAAAATTTGGTCGTGATCGGTAAATCCCATCACCACCCCGTCTTTGCGGGTCAACACCCAACAGCGACACAGACTTGTCACTCCTGATTTGATATGCGCCGATAACGCTTGTGGAAGTGCCCGCATCAGACCCGCAGCTCCACCACAGGGATGCTCGGGATATCACCCGCTTCAAAACTGGCATGGCTCATTTCCAAACTGTCTATATCAAACCGAACTGGGACATCAAACTCATAGCCCGCCGTCACAATCGCCCCTTCGCCCGGGGCCACAATAAAAGTCACAACACCCGTGGTCAGATCAACCGTATAATGCGTGTCTTCAACCAGCACATCGCCCCCGATCCCGATCAAAACCGTATGGGCCACAGGTTTGCGAATTTCGCGGCAATAGGTTTCATCCCCCGAACGATACGTTTTACACAGCTGAAAATCAGTCATCACATCATCGCCAACCCCGATTTCCTGATCCAGAAAATCAACGCTCAAAGACGGCAGACTGCTTTTGTAATCTGTCCAGTCTTTCCAACGAAACCCCGCCAGCGGCCCACGCCGTGCTTCAAAAAAGGCAATCACCGCATCCATATCGTCCAAAGAGCGCATCGAAACTCCCGCATCATACCGCCGACGTGAGTGCGCCCAAGCCGTGTTGCGTTCCTCATAGCCGCTGTTCAGAGTCACAATCTCGGTGCGCCGCTCCGGCCCGCCGCTTGATCCGAAAGACAAATCATCGGGAAACCGTACCTCATTAAAACCCATAGTATCCATTCCTCTCAATTATTGCGTTGCCCACGCGCAATCGCACGCTGAATGCCCGCCGCTATTTGGCTGCTTGATCGCTTGAACCCGGCCACATCAGGGGTCGATATATTCATATTCACCGTAACCGTGTTACCGCCACCACCACGAATGCCCAACGACCCGTCTGCACCCCGTGCCAGCGGCACAATCGCCTCCGGCCCGGCCTCGCCCAGCAGACCAATACCGCCATGCATCTGAAAATTTGTCGGATTGCTGACAATGCCACCCTTGGCAAATGGCATCACCTGCCCGCCAGAGAACACACCGCCCTTGGAAAACGGCAAAATCCCCCCGATCAAATTGCTCAATCCACCCGTCAAAGCCCCCGAGATAGCACCCGTAACAGGCCTAATCGCACTGCTTAGCGTGGTGCTGATCATTGATTTGGCGACATTGCGAAACACATCAGAAACCTTCGCCCCCTCAAACACCAGATCACCGAAAGCCCGGCGCATATCAGTATTCAGTGAGCGCGAAAAACCCGCCGCTTCACGCCCCGCAGACACAATCCCAACCTGCATACCCGACAGTTCGCGCTGGAACGCCGCACTCATATCTGTCGTTATTGCCAAGTTTTGCCCAAGCCCGCCCAGTTGCGTATCCAACTGGTCAATTTGAGTTTGAAAATCTGCCATATCTACTCCGTTTCAGTGTCAGGAAATTGGCCACAAAGAACCTTCAAATCCGCGCGTGTCATCACCGCCGATCTGCGCCCTTCCAATCCTGAAATTATCAAAAATTCCAATGGGGTTAGCTGCCATAGTTCATCTGGTTTCAATCGCAATTCATGCAACCCGACGCGCATCATTGCACCCCAGTCAAAGCGGTTCATTCGGGTAGGCTGAAAGCGGTTTTCAACAGCATAGCCGCAAGGCTTGCCGCCCGCATCGGGCCACCCTCGATCTCACCAGCCAGCAGCTCTTTGGCACCGCCTTGCCAACCGGCACCGCGCAAGCCTGCCACCAGCAGGGCAACAATATCCAGTGTCCGAAAATCACCCGCTTCAAACCGCTCGATCAACCCCAACAGACTGTCGCTTTCCAGCCCCGCTTCCAGCTCTGCCAAAGCCCCCAACGTCAGGCGCATCGGCAAGGTTTCCCTGTTCAAGGTCAGCTCAACATCGCCGCGATGCGGGTTACCCATCAAATCGCCGCGAATGTTAGCGCACCGGCAGACGCCAGCGTCAGATCATAGACCGCTTCGCCATCATATTTGCCGGAATATTCCAGCCCGGTAATCTGAAACGGCCCCTCGATGGTGCCAAAAGCCGGGATAATAACCTGAAAACCCGCCTTGGTGCCGCTGAAAAACAGCTCACGTGCCCGCGCGTCCGTTACATCGTCACTGAACACACCCGCACCCGTTATACTGGCCGAGCGCACCCCGCCGCCGTCCAGTAATTCGCGCCACCCCCCGGTGCTGGCAAGCGATGTCACATCCACAGTTTCGGCATTGAATGCAATCCGGCTGGCCCGCAGCCCCGCCAGCGTTGAATAGGTTCCAGACCCATCCATATCGATC
>CAZMMG010000260.1:0-3645 GCA_964567355.1 uncultured Neptunicoccus sp. | reverse complement strand
GTCTAACAATGACCCCTTTTGCCATCGCAGGTGTTCAGATGTATGTGAACGCTTTGCAACCCAACGTCGACGGCATTTTGCATCGGTTGGAAATTTTAATGGCGCGGTTTCCGTGGACGCAAATGGTGTTGTTCAGCGAGTTGGCGCCGTTCGGCCCGTTGCCCCGTTTTGCCCTGCCATTTGAAAATGACTCTTTGAAGCGTTTTCAGGATGCGGCGCGTAAATACAATATCTGGCTGATCCCGGGGTCGATGTTTGAAAAAACCGAAGACGGGCGCATATTTAACACCTCGGCAGTGATCAACCCCGATGGTGATATTGTTACCAGTTATCGCAAGATGTTTCCGTTTCGCCCATATGAGTCGGATGTCAGTGCCGGCACTGAGTTTTGCGTTTTTGACGTACCCAATGTGGGGCGTTTCGGCCTGTCTATCTGCTATGATATCTGGTTCCCCGAAACCACCCGGCAATTAACCAGCCAAGGTGTCGAAGTGTTGTTACATCCAGTTCTAACCGGCACGACGGACCGTGATGCGGAATTGGCTATTGCGCGCGCAACGGCGGCACAGTTCCAGTGTTATGTGGTTGATGTCAACGGGTTAGGGGCGGGCGGTAATGGTCGCTCCTGTGTCATTGACCCCTCGGCGATGGTGTTGCACCAGTCTGCTGGACAAGAGGATATGTTTCCGATCGAAATTGATCTTTCGCAAGTGCGTCGCCAGCGCGAAACCGGAATGAAGGGTTTGGGGCAGGTGTTGAAAAGTTTTCGCGACCGCTCGGTTGATTTCTCGGTTTACGACCGCGCCAGCGGTACGGATGCTTATTTACACAGCCTTGGCGCGCTTGAAATTCCGAAACAGGGATCGCGGGACGGCATATCGCCTAATTTGCGCGATACTTCATTGACAAGCCATCCGAACGACCCACACTATAAAAATCACAATCCGCAAGATGCATTTATGCGCGGTAAGGCGAATACTGGCTAGCTGCAGTCATTAGGCCATATAACACATGGCCTGACAGCTTCCTGTCTGGCCAAACAGAAGGGAAGATGTAATGCAATCCATGGGCGACTATTACTCGGCCGTACAGTTGCGGTCAGATCATTGGAGCTCATTACGTCAAGGTTTAAGTACCTTGGCGCGCGACCCTCGGGGTCGCCATGCTGAAATAACGCGGAAAAAGATCAACAAACTGTTCGATACACTGGCGTTGATCGAATTCTATTGGGCCTTTCCCGGGATCGCTGTTTTCGACCACATGCGCCGCCAGTTTGAACTGGATAAAATCGAAGACGTCGCCTTTAGCGCAAACAGGATTGCCCGCGCCCTGACCAGCGGTGCCTATCGGCGTCGCACCATCCCCTTGGATCGTGGCTCGGTTGATGCGGATGAGTATGAAGATGAGGCTCTGTTGTCGCCTGATGCCCGTGCCCTGACCAAACCATATTTTGAAGTGCTGATCGTTGACGATGTGAACGAGCAACAAAGTCGCTGGCTGAAACAGAATATGGCTTTGATGCGCCAGCCAGATGATGCTTTCACCTACGAGTCGGTGGTGGTTCCCAGTTTGCAGGACGCGCTGATCGGGGTTTTGTTTAATCACAACATTCAGGCCATAATCGTGCGCCCGGGGCTGCGGATGGACTCGAATGCCGATCTGTCTTTGCTGACCCAATATCTGAATCGTGCGGGGGGCAGTAAAAATATCGAGGATATTGACCCCACCGATTACGGCCCCGAACTTTGCCGTCTTGTTGCCAAAGTACGCCCCGAACTGGATGCCTATCTGGTCACGGATCGCTCGGTTGAAGATATTGCTGGACTGGATCTGGGAATTTGTCGGCGGGTATTTTACAATCAAGAAGACTTCATGGAATTACACCTGAACATCCTGCGCGGTGTTCAGGCCCGGTTCAAATCACCGTTTTTTACTGCGCTAAAAGAGTATTCCAAGCAACCGACCGGAGTTTTTCACGCGATGCCGATCAGTCGTGGCAAGTCGATTACCCGCAGCCATTGGATACAGGATATGGGGGCGTTTTACGGCTCGAATATCTTTATGGCGGAAACCTCGGCAACTTCTGGCGGGCTAGACAGTCTTTTGGATCCCCACGGGACAATTAAAGAGGCACAGGAACTGGCCTCGCGGGCGTTTGGCTCGAAGCAAACGTTTTTTGCCACCAACGGCACCTCGACCTGCAATAAAATCGTGGTGCAAGCTCTTGTAAAACCAGGTGATATTGTTCTGGTCGACCGAGACTGCCACAAATCGCATCATTACGGTATGGTGCTGTCGGGGGCGAATGTGGTTTATCTCGACAGCTATCCGTTGAATGAATATTCGATGTACGGTGCGGTGCCGCTTAGCGAGATTAAGCAACAGTTGTTGGCCTTAAAGGCGGCGGGTAAGCTGGATAAGGTGCGCATGTTGTTGTTGACTAATTGTACCTTTGACGGTGTGGTTTATAATGTCGAACGGGTGATGGAAGAGTGTTTGGCCATCAAACCTGATCTGGTGTTTTTATGGGATGAGGCCTGGTTCGCTTTTGCCCGTTTTAACCCGACCTATCGCCAGCGTACCAGCATGAATGCTGCCAACACATTGCGTGAAAAGTTCAAAACGGCGGCGCATGCAAAAGAGTACGAGACACAGCAAGAAGCGTTAAAGGGGGCAGATGACGCTACATTGTTGCAAACTCGGTTGATCCCGCCACCCGATGCCCGGGTACGGGTTTATGCTACCCAATCCACTCATAAAACCCTGACCAGCTTGCGCCAAGGCTCGATGATCCATGTCAACGATCAGGATTTCAAAGGCGAGGTAGAGCAAAGTTTCCACGAAGCCTATATGACCCATACATCAACCAGCCCCAACTACCAGATTATTGCGTCGCTTGACGTGGGGCGCCGGCAAGTAGAGCTGGAAGGGTTTGAATTTGTGCAACGCCAAATCGATGCCGCGATGTCGATGCGCAGGGCAATATCCACCCACCCCTTGTTGCAGAAATATTTTAAAGTGCTGGCAGCGGGGGATATGATCCCCGAAAAACACCGCAAAAGTGGCGTGGCCAGCTATTACGATCCCGAACAGGGGTGGACGGATATTTGGGAATGTTGGCAAAGTGATGAATTTGTGCTCGATGCCACCCGGGTCACTTTGGCTGTGGGCGGCACCGGCTGGGATGGCGATACGTTCAAGACCGATATTTTGATGGATAAATACGGCATCCAGATCAATAAAACCTCGCGTAATACAGTTTTGTTCATGACCAATATTGGCACCACCCGTTCATCTGTTGCTTATTTGATCGAGGTTCTGGTTGAAATTGCAAAAGGCTTGGACGATTTGCTGGATGATGCATCCAAAATGGAACGCCTGTCGTTTGAACGCAGGGTTAAAAACCTGATGCAAGATCTGCCGCCGTTACCGGATTTCAGCCGGTTTCACGACGCGTTTCGCGCCGATGATGTGACTACCGAGGGCGATATTCGTACCGCATTTTTTCTGTCATATGACGAAAACAACTGCGATTATCTGGAATTGGACGGCTCGTTGAAACAGGCGATGGACAGTGGGCAGGAAGTTGTTTCGGCTTCATTCATCATCCCTTATCCTCCGGGGTTCCCTATATTGGTGCCGGGG
>CAZMMG010000259.1:0-3679 GCA_964567355.1 uncultured Neptunicoccus sp. | reverse complement strand
CCGCCCGCCTAGCACACCGAGTGCCCGAGCACCCCGGAAAAAGCCACCTCGAAATGGGCAGCCAATGCTTCTTCGATGGTTGCGGGATCGATATTATGACCGCCGCGAATGATCAGGTCTTTGGCGCGTCCCGTGATCCACAGATAGCCGTCTTTGTCGAACCGGCCCAAATCACCGGTGCGCAGGTATTTTTTATTGGCAAACAGCCCCTTGTTTTTATCGGCTTCGGTATAGGTCGCCCCGACAACGATACCGGGGCTGGAGACGCATATTTCGCCTACTTCTTCGGTTTTCATTTTCGCGATAACTTTACCCGAACTGTCACATTCATAAATTTTGACATCTGTGTAAGGAAAAACGATCCCGACAGAACCGACTTTACGCACGCCCTCTGTCGGGTTGACTGAAACCAGACAGGTGGCTTCGGACATGCCGTAGCCTTCAATGATCTCGACCCCTGTAGCCGATTGAAACCGCTTGAACAGCTCTACCGGCAAGGGGGCCGAGCCACAGAAAACCGCGTTCAAGGTGGAAATATCAGCGTTAACGGGGCGTTGCATCAATGCCGACGCCGCCGTGGGGACGGTGACAAAAAACGTGGCCTGCCAACGTTCTATCAGTTGCCAAAAATTATCGAACACACCTTCGCCGCGATAGCCCGCAGGCGTTGGCAGAATCATATGGGCCCCCGACACCAGACAGCCGGCCCAAATCGGGTAAGCCGCAAAGACATGAAACAGCGGCAACGGGCAGAGCACATTGTCGGTCGGTTTATAAAGCAAGGTCGCGCCAAGCCAGCCATTATATAGTACGCCCGAGTGTTTATGCTGCACGATTTTCGGCATGCCGGTGGTACCACCGGTGTGAAAATGGGCGCAGAAGCGATCACCGGTTTCGGCAAACTCCAGCGCATCATCGGGTTGCGTTTTAAGCGCAGCGTTAAAATCAATCACCTTCGCCTTGTGGGTCACCGGGTTTTTAGGACGGATAAAAGGCACAATCCATTTCAGGGGCGGTGACAGATGCGGCAACAGATCAACCTCGATCACGGTTTCAACCGACGGGGTCAGAGCCACAGCTTTGGCGGCCAATTGTGCAATTTCGGTTTTAGGGAAGGCTTTCATCGTCACCAGAACCTTGGCCCCTGCATCTTTAAGCAAGGCCGCGATTTGTTCTGGTTCCAGTGTCGGGTTGATCGGGGCCACAACCCCGGCGGTCATCCCCCCCATCAATGTGATCAGGGTTTCATGAGAGGTTGGTAAAAGATAGGCCACCACATCTTTTTTTCCGATCCCCAAGGAACGAAACAGATTGGCACATTGTGTGACCTGTTTGGTCAAATCGGTCCATGACAAGGTTACGGCTTTGTCTTTGGGGCCTGATTTCAACTGAAAACTGACTGCCGCTTTATGCGGATAAACATCTCGGGTTTGACATAACTGCTCGTAAACCGTTTCGGCACTCCAGCGGTCTTCGACCGGCATTTCTTTTTCAAGCGCTTTAATATCCGCAACCGTTGCAAATTTATAATCCATATCTTTCCTCCCAAATTCCACAGGCTCCCTACCTATGGAGTTCCGTGAGAATGCGTTGAATTTGCGGATGGTGCAAGAATTACGACACGTCTAGGCGTAAAAAAGGCTTGAAAGGTGTCTATTGGGTGAATTGCAGCTTGGCCAGCCTTGCATATAGCCCGCCTTGTTTGACCAGTTCGTCGTGCGTGCCGGTCGCAACGATTTCACCGCCATCCATCACCACGATGCGATCAGCCTTTTTCACCGTTGCCAAACGGTGCGCCACGATCAAGGTGGTGCGGTCTTTCGACAGGGTTTCCACTGCCTTTTGTACCGCTTGTTCGCTTTCCGCGTCCAGTGCCGAGGTGGCTTCATCCAGCAATAATACGGGCGCATCGCGCAAAATCGCACGCGCAATTGCAATGCGCTGTTTTTGTCCGCCTGACAGCATCACGCCGCGTTCGCCGACAAAACTGTCATAGCCTTCGGGTAATTTGGTAAGAAACCCGTCTGCCGCAGCCGCTTTTGCCGCTGCAACAACATCGGCGTCCGTGGCACTGGGGCGGCCAAAGCGAATGTTTTCCATTGCAGAGCTGGCAAAAATGACCGGATCTTGCGGCACATAGGCCATTTCCCCCCGAAACGCTTCGCGCGCAAGTTCCTTGATGTTCACCCCGTCGAACAACACAGCACCCGAGCATGGATCAAAGAAGCGCAGAACCAGTTGGAAAACGGTCGATTTGCCTGCCCCCGACGGGCCGACCAGGGCCACGATTTCACCAGCTTTGATCGATAGATTGAAAGCGTTCAGGGTTGGAATGTCAGGGCGTGACGGGTAGTTGAAGTCCACCTTATCAAAGGTGATTTCGCCGCGTACCGGCTGCGCCAACTCTACTGGCGTAAAGGGGTCGGTAACTTCGTCTTTTGCATGGATCAGCTCCACAAGACGCTCGGTCGCACCTGCGGCACGCTGTAACTCGCCCCAAATTTCCGAAAGCGCCCCAACGGCACCGCCCACCAGAATGGCATAAATGACAAATTGCACCAAAGAACCCGGCGTCATCGCATCTGTGCGCACATCATGTGCACCCATCCAAAGCACACCCAGAACCCCGGTGAAAACCAGAAACATTACGATCACAGTCATCACCGCACGCACCCCGATACGCGTACGCGCCGCATCAAAGGCCTGCTCGGTCAGGGCCCCGAACCGCACACGGCTGGGGTTTTCGTGGGTAAAGGCCTGAACGGTTTGCGTGGCAAGCAGGGTTTCCGAAGCATTGGCAGCACTTTCAGCGATCTTATCCTGATTAACCCGACTTAAGGCCCGCACGCGGCGCCCCATCACCATGATCGGAACAATGATCAAAGGCACAAGCAACAACACCGTGCCAGTCAATTTGACGGAAGTTAAAAGCATCAACGCCATCCCGCCGATAAACAGCAAAACATTGCGAAGCGCGATAGAGACCGAACTGCTGATAACCGATAAGATCAACGTGGTATCGGTGGTGATCCGCGACAAAACTTCGCCGGTCATAACCCGTTCAAAAAAACGGGGACTCATGCCTATCATCTTGTTATATATGGCGGCTCTAAGGTCTGCGACCAGCCGTTCACCCAATCGGGTAACGAAATAATAACGCAGCCCCGTGCCCAAAGCCAAAAGTGCCGCAAGTCCGATGGCAGCGGCAAAATACTGATCCAACAGGGCGGTACGTTCTGCCGAAAACCCGTCCACAACGCGGCGCACCGCAAGCGGCAAAATCAATGACAGGCTGGCTGTTGTTACCAGCGCAAGCCCAGCCATAACGATCATCAACCAATAGGGCCGCAAGAATGGGGCTAACCCGCGCAACGGTCCGATAGTTTTGGATTTTTCACGATCGTCGACGTTTTCCGTTGTTTTGCTTGGACGTCTCATTGCCTGCCTTTCGAATGCTCACACATCGAATATCAGTCTGGATAAAAAGTGCAAGTCAACTTGGAGCGGGTAGCGGGAATCGAACCCGCGCCTTAAGCTTGGAAGGCTCTTATGATACCATTTCACCATACCCGCTCACTGAATTCACGTCCTATTTCAATAGCTGAAGATGGTCAATAAGGTAGTTGGCTAATAAATATCAAACACTTCACAAACCTGCCTCTTTTAGCCTATCAAGACC
>CAZMMG010000258.1:0-3688 GCA_964567355.1 uncultured Neptunicoccus sp. | reverse complement strand
GGCATACGAGATTCGCCTTAGTCTCGTGGGCTCGGATATGTGTATAAGAGACATAATATGTAGGCACTTGATGTCCAAAGAAGGAAAAACAGCCGAAGTTGAAGACGGTTTGTCATCTATGCGTCGTTTGATCGCAGAGCGTCCGCACGCCGTTGCCGAACCGGCTTGCTCGACTGATGTGTCGGATGGTGTTTCAGAACCTGTGCAAACGCCGCAAACCGAGACAAAGCCGGACACGGATCAACCTGCCGGTTTTGTTGATACCATGAGTGCAACAATCGCAGAGATCACACAAGATGCGCCAGCGGCAGAACCCGCCATGGCGAATACCGAAAGCCGGATCGCGCATGTTTCTGCATTTTTGAAAACCGAAACTGAAAAACCAACCGAAAAACTTGAACCCTATGTGCTACGCCCTGAAATGAGTGCCGACAATAAATCGGTAAAAATAGAGCCGCCGCTTCACGCCAAAGAAGAGCTGGACAATGCGGATAAATCCGGGCCGCGGTCAGAATTGAACACTGCTTTTCAATATATCCCGGATAAAGAAGCTGAAGAAATCACCTTGCCTGAATCTGAAGAAGATGATGAAGCGACCCTGCACGAGATCCCAGATGCGGATAAACCGGAGGCACGGGCAGAGAATTTAATTGACGAAGACGCATTGCGCAAAATCGTCAGCGAAATGGTGCGCACCGAGTTACAAGGCGACCTGGGCGATCGCATCACCCGCAATGTGCGAAAACTAGTGCGCCGCGAAATCCATCGCACGCTGGCATCCCGCAATTTCGAATAGCTTGTCCAAATCCAGATATGCCTCTAAGTGGGCCGCAAGCGCATCCAAAACCTGATCCACTTGTGCATCGTAGTTGAATGAGGTTGCCGATACGCCCAAGCCCCCCAGATATGCCATCCGAAAGGCATCACCCGAAAACAGCCCGTGGATATAACAGCCCCTGATACGCCCGTTAACCGAGGCTGCCCCCACAGCATTTCCGCCTATATCCAACCAAGCGCGATCACAATCTGCACCATCAGTTGACCCAATATGAATTTCATACCCCGACACTGCCACCCCCGACAACAGATCATGCCCAGTTACCTTTGCCAGATGTTTTTCGGGATGCATGACCGTCACCACATCCAATAGACCCAAGCCCGCATGGGTGCCCGCAGGACCTTCGGCCCCGTCCGGGTCCTGAATTTCCCGACCCAGCATTTGATAACCGCCACATATTCCCAGAACATGGCCACCACGACGCGCATGGGCAGCCAAATCAATATCCCATCCTTGCGCCCTGAAAAACGCCAGATCACCGATAGTGGACTTTGAACCCGGGATCAGAACCAGATCGGCATCCAGCGGTAAAGGTCGTCCTGCCGGGATCATTTGAACCGTGACATTCGGATCCAGCCCGAGGGGATCAAGGTCATCAAAATTGGCAATTCTGGACAGCTGTGGCACAACGATTTTATAGCCCCCACCTGTGGTGTTCAGCACAATATCAGCCGCATCCTCGGCTGGCAATTTTCCCGCATCCGCGAACCACGGGATCACCCCAAGACTGGCCCATCCAGTGTGTTTGACAATCGCGTCCACGCCCCCCGCAAACAGGCTGACATCGCCACGAAACTTATTGATTGCAAAGGCTTTAATTCTATACATATCGTCATTTGACAAAACCGCATGCGTCCCCGCCATCTGCGCAATCACCCCGCCGCGATCAATGTCGCCCAGCAAAACCACAGGCACATCAGCGGCTTCGGCAAAGCCCATATTGGCAATATCGCCGTTCCGTAAATTAATCTCGGCAGGACTGCCGGCACCCTCAACAACGATCAGATCAGCACCCTGACCCAAACGCTCAAAACTTTCCAGAACCGCCTTCATCAGGCGCGGTTTCAGGGCCGCATAATCTCGGGCCTTGACCGTGGTCAAGCACTGGCCTTGCACAATCACCTGCGCCCCCGTATCGGTTTCGGGTTTCAGCAAAACCGGGTTCATATCCGTCACCGCATCGACACCACAGGCCATCGCCTGCAATGCCTGTGCGCGGCCAATTTCACCACCATCCACGGTAACGGCCGCATTATTCGACATATTTTGCGGCTTAAACGGACGCACAGTCATGCCGCGTTTTACCGCAGCGCGGCAAATCCCTGCCACAACCATTGATTTCCCGACGTTCGAGCCTGCCCCTTGGATCATGATAGACTTTACCATTTGCTGCCCTATAGTTTGTTTCACCGAGCCGTAAAAAACCCGCCCTATCCTGCTGCCACTGGTCTGTTTACAAAACCAGATTGCCCGAAAATAACCGCGGGGGCAATCATTGGCAGCTGTTTGCCCGTTCTTTCTTTGTGCACAATGGTCGCATTCAGCCTGTTGATACAAAACCACCGATCTATGTCTTTGGCGTGCAGTATTATTCCGAGGGCTGGCAACAGGTCTTTACCATTTATAATGTCTTTATCCTGTGGGGGCTGCGTTCACTGTGGCCTTGTGGCTAGATTGGTAAAATTCCTGTTGGATAATCTCACTATACAAGAAGGTATATGTGCAATTCGTTTGACTGTGGATACCCTGCAACCTAAAACTTGCCAACTTTCAAACGAAGCCATGGCAAGGGTATATCATGAAAATCAGCATCATAATTCCAACGCGCGAGCGGGTGGAGTATCTGCGTTACTCAATACAAACCGCCTTGGAAATTGTGGATGATAATCTTGAAATCGTAATCTGTAACAATGCCAGCCAGGATGATACCGAAGCCGTGATCAAAAGCTTTTCCGATCCACGGATCAAATATGTCAACACAGGCGCACGCATTTCCATGCGGGAAAACTTCAACCGCGCCCTGAACGAAAGCAGCGGCGACTATGTGATCTTTTTCGGCGATGATGACGGCATTGTGCCGGGGCAGTTCAAATACCTGCGCCAATTACTGGAAACCCACCGCCCTGACGGGCTGTCATGGAACCGCGCAACCTACGGCTGGCCTGTCGATGGCTACGGGCGCAAAACCGGCGGGGTGCGGTTTTATCGGCACAGTGTATATGGCACGCCCTATGCCTATGACCCGAAAGAACGCAATCTGGATGCGTTGATGGGCTGCCGGTTAAGCCATATCTCTCCTGTGACCCCAAATATCTATCACGGCTGTGTATCGCGGGCCTATCTGGACAAAGTCGCGCCAAAAAACGGCCTTTATTTCGATAGCGTTATTCCGGACGTGAATTTTGAATATCGCGCCATTATGTCGGGCGGTAAATTTTTACATGCCGATCATCCGTTCTCGATCAGCGGCTATAGCCCGGCCAGCAATGGCGGAGCACAAAAGGGATTTGCCGAAAATGATCCCAGATCAAAACCCGCACAGCAATTTGAGAAGGAAAACAAAACAGACCCATATCTGGATATTTTGGAAAACGCGCGGTTTGTGCCGCTTGTATTCATGGCAACATTGGAAACCGTGCGTGAACGTATGGGATATACCGCACATACACCCGATGTAGTCAGGTGGTATACCTACGTCACCAGCCAGGCGCGGCGCCAAAGTGGTATCGTGGATAAGGTCAATAATATATTGCAGGGTTATGCGGAAAAAACTGGTACTTTGGCACAGCTTGAAACTGCTCTAAATCAGCCCGCCCCCGGCAAACGCACATTGCGCGAAAGGCTTATTCG
>CAZMMG010000257.1:0-3708 GCA_964567355.1 uncultured Neptunicoccus sp. | reverse complement strand
CTTATAAGGTTTGATCAATATCAAATCAGCTGTTTAATCGTGGAGCACCATGAAAGATTCTGAAATACAAGAAATCAAAAAACTACCCCTCTTTACCAATATGGAAGATGGTAATTTTGATACGCTCGTCCGGGGCGCCTATATCCAGAATTTTCCGGCACAAGTGGAGCTGATCACCGAAGGTGAGAGCAGCGATTTTTTGCATATTGTCGTTTCCGGTTGTGTCGAGCTGTTTGCATCATGGAACAACCGTGAAACCTCAATGGCTACGGTGCGGCCTTTGTCTACCTTCATTCTGGCCGCCACAATCAAGGATGCGCCCTATCTGATGTCGGCACGCACAATGGAAAAATCACGCGTGGTTTTATTGCCCTCGCAAGATGTGCGGGATGTCTTTGACGTCGATAACACATTCGCACGATCAGTGGTCGCTGAATTGGCGCAACGCTACCGGGCCGTTGTCAAAAACTCCAAAAGCCTGAAACTGCGCACATCAATAGAGCGTTTAGCCAATTATCTGATCCGGCAAAACAACTATGCTGGGAATACTGGCACGTTTGATCTTAAAACCGAAAAGCGCCTGTTGGCGTCTTATTTGGGCATGACCCCAGAAAACTTGTCACGCGCTATCAGGGCATTGCAACCTTATGGGGTTAATATCAGCGGAAATCATGTGAAACTTTCAAACCTAGAAGACCTGAACGGATTAGCCAAACCAACCCCGAGCATTGATGATCCAAGCCATTAACCTAAGTCAAGTGGGTTTTCACGCGTTTTCACGCAAAATATTTCCAGACAGATATAGCGAGCCACAAATCAATATTCTGGCGGAGCTGTCTTTGTTTACAATGGTTTTTACCGCGGATAACACGTCATCCGCTTCCGATGCGATAAACCCCAAATCGCGGGCCGCTTTGGCCGTTTGGGTCGCTGATAGTGTGGCCGCCTCGCCCGGAATCGAAACCGCTTGCAGGCTAGTTGTCTCTTTCAAAAAATGTGCAAGATAGCCAGATACGTCTTTAGTGTTCAGCATCCCAACCACCATATGCGTGGGTCTTTGCGGCAATTCAGCCAGCAGAGCAGAAATGGCACGACCCGCCGCTTCATTGTGGCCGCCGTCCAGCCACAGCTCTGCATCAGGGGCGGCATCCGTTAGCGGACCTTTGCGCAAACGTTGCATGCGGGCGGGCCATTCAGCATTTGTCATTGCCCCCGCACAGGCCTCTTCTGACTTACCCAGCAATCGCAAGGCCGCTATAACCATGCCCGCATTTTGCATTTGATGTGCACCCAAAAGAACCGGTTTTGGCAAATCCAGCAATCCATATTCGTCCTGAAATATCAATCGCCCGTTTTCTTCCCAGACATGCCAATGCTGACCATGGATTTTTAATGTCGCTCCAACACGAAAAGCATGTGCTTCGATCACCTCAAGGGCGGCATCTTGTTGTGGGCCGACAACGCAAAAAGTGTTGCGCTTTAGAATACCGGCCTTTTCGCCGGCAATCTCGGCCAGCGTTTCACCCAGATATTGTTGGTGATCGACAGAAACCGGGGTGATCATGGTCAATTCTGGCTGTTCAATTACGTTGGTGGCGTCCAGCCGACCGCCCAATCCAACCTCCAGAATAGTGTGATCGGCCTTAACCCGGGAAAACGCCAGAAACGCGGCGCAGGTGGTGATCTCGAAATAGGTAATCGGAACGCCGCCGTTCACATCCTCGCATTCTTTCAGCATTTCAGCCAGCAGGGTTTCATCAATTAATTGCCCAGCCAGACGGATACGTTCATGAAACCGCGCCAAATGCGGTGATGTATAGGCATGCACTTTGTCGCCCACCGCTTCCAACCCAGCGCGAATCATCGCAGCGCTTGAGCCTTTGCCGTTTGTGCCTGCAATGTGAATGACTGGGGGAATGACTGTTTCCGGAGAGCCCAGCTGAGCCAGCAAACGCGTCATCCGATCCAATGTCAGGTCGATGATTTTAGGATGAAGCGACATCAGCCTTTCCAGGATGACATCGCTGGATTTCGGTGCCACGTCTATACGTCCTTGGGTTTGTCTTTACTGTCAGGCGCAGGCAAATCGCCCACAACTTGTGGCGTTTGGTTCATCAATATGCGGGTGATTGTAATCAGCTCATTGCGCAAATCCTTGCGGTGGGTGACACGGTCTAGCATACCGTGCTCCAATAGGTATTCGGAACGTTGAAAGCCTTCTGGCAGCCTTTCGCGGATGGTTTGCTCAATCACACGGGGGCCGGCAAAACAGATCAGAGCCTTTGGCTCGGCGATTTGAATATCACCTAACATCGCATAACTGGCCGTCACACCGCCCGTTGTCGGGTGGGTCAGCACCACAATGAACGGCAGGCCCGCTTCTTTCAGCATTTGCAGGGCAACAGTTGTACGCGGCATTTGCATCAGGGATAAAATCCCTTCCTGCATGCGCGCACCGCCAGCCGCAGAAAACAGGATCAGTGGGCATTTGCGTTGTACAGCACGTTCACAAGCACCAATGATTGCATTGCCCACCGACATGCCCATAGACCCGCCCATAAAGGAAAAATCCTGTGCCGCCGCAACAATCCGCGTGCGGCCAATTTCACCTTCCGCAACCAGCATGGCATCCGGCTCACCAGTTTTCTTGATCGCCGCTTTCATCCGGTCTGGATATTTTTTCTGGTCTTTGAAGTGCAGCGGGTCGGCAACGGGGGGTTGGGTTTCAAGTTCGATAAACAGGCCGCCGTCAAAAAACGTCACAAAACGATCGCGCGGTGTAATTGCCATGTGATGGCCGCAGTTGGTGCAGACATTCATTGCATCTTTTAGCTCGCGGTGAAACAGCATGGTTCCGCATTCATTGCATTTTGTCCAAAGATTATCGGGGGTTTCACGCCGTGAAAACAACGAGTTGATCCGAGGGCGGACATAGTTTGAAATCCAGTTCATGGGCGCAAGCTGCCTTTGTTATCGTTCAGGAACCACAAATACTTTGAAGGGCAGGGAATTGCAATCACAACTGCGGGTGCTTTTTGCACCAGAGCAAATACAGACCGTAAAGCAGTGCTGTAAAGATCAGATCGGATATTAGCATGGGTCGCATTCCCACCTCATCTGAAACGCTGATCGCTGTTTTATACAAGCCAAGCCCCGACAGCGGGCCATCCATAGTCACAACAGTTAACGCAAAAAGATTATTGGTAAAATGCAAGCCCATAGAAGTACCCAGATTTCCCGTACGTGCGGTAACTTCGGCTGCAACAAACCCGAAAAGCATGGTGTGAACTACAAGTATCCAAGCATTTGAACCCATATTGCCAGGATCATAATGCAGCAGGCCAAAAGCTAGAGAAGGTAAAAAATACCATGCCCAGCGGCTGTTAAAACGTGCGGCAAGCTGTTGTTGCAAATAACCCCTGAATATTAACTCTTCCGAGGTGGTTTGCAAAAATATCAAAGGAATGGCCAACCATTCCCACTTGATCCATGTTGAAAACTCCAGGTTTTTAACTGGTGTGTCGATGATTGAAAACAACCCTATACTGACAAATGACAGCGCGATGATAAACAAAAATCCACGTTTAAAGCCGCAAAAAACATCCCATATATCAGGGCCCAGCAGGCTTAATAGCCGACGTTTATATACCCATTTTACCGTTGCAAGAACGCTTAAAAACATAACCGTAAAACTAAGCAGGATCAGGA
>CAZMMG010000256.1:0-3726 GCA_964567355.1 uncultured Neptunicoccus sp. | reverse complement strand
TTCATGGATTGAGAATCGGCAAGATAGGACCCCGCGTTGCCTGCCTTGGGCGTGGTGGCCAGACATGAAATCAGAAAAATCAGAAAAAATCTAGGAATCCACATTTTGTATTTCCTTTTGATATAAATTGCAAGTTAATAGCCTAGCACTACATGAAACTAAGACGGAATCAAGGTTGACGGCCCAAACAACGGCCCGTTTGGGCGGCAGTAGCTGCTAGATATCGAATTGATCGTAATGAATGAAAGCCAGATTGGCAGCAAACGCCGACCCTAATCACCGCAGTATGCATAATCGTTGGCCACGCAGTCAAACACATCTTGTTGGGACAGGCTTACCGCCACAGGACTAATCCTTTGCGCCGTCATATCGCGGTATTTGGCGGCGTTTTTCGCCCGGTTTATTGCGGCAAGGCTGAACCATAAATGCGCCAATTGGAAATCCTGCGTCACCCCGTCGCCGTTGTAATACATCGCGGCCAGACTGAACTGGGCATCGGCCTGACCTTGCTTTGCCGCCGTTTTGAACAGGTTTTCCGCCCGTGCAAAATCTTGCGCAACACCCAGACCACGATAATAAAGCCGCCCCAGATTTGCCCGTGCATTCGGGTTGTTTTGCAAAACCGCCTTTTTGTACCACCGTAAGGTTTTTGTAAAATCGCCTTTGGTCTCATACAGCATTCCCAGGCTGAACTGGGCGTCACTATCGCCCTGATTTGCCGCGCGTAGATACCATCTTTGGGCTTTTGTGGCGTCTTTGGCCACGCCGGTGCCGGCCTGATATAATGCGCCCAAACTGAATTGCGCATTTGCGTTACCGTTTCCGGCTGCCAATAAAAACCACTTTTCTGCCTGTGCTGCATCACGGAGCACGCCTTGGCCCTGTTCATACATATAACCCAGTTTGGCTTGCGCTTTGGCATCATTTTGCTGGGCGGCTTTTTTATACCACGCCATGGCTTTGGCATAATCCGCAGGTACGCCTTTGCCGTAGTGGAAAATAACGCCCAGATTATATTGCGCATCTGCATCGCCCGCGTCCGCCAAGGGTTGCCATTGTTTCAATGCGGTTGCGAAATCGCCGCTTTCGGCGGCTTTCAGGCCCGCGCCGAAATCGGCGGCATGTGCGCTAAACAGGGGTAGAAATAAGGCCATGAACACTGCCGAAATCAAGGTTTTCATAGATAAGCCTCCTTTTTTGGTCGTGGTGCGGCTTGGCTTATGTGCCGCAAAATGTTTGGTGGATTTGTTCACTTGGGCTTGGCGCGGCTTCGTAAACTTCAGCACCCTCTTGCTGTTCAAACGGATTTTTCAGCAGCTTGCAAAGTGCGTACATCGGGGCGTAATCCGCCTTTTGCCCCGCCTGAATGGCAGCCTCGACGCGGTGGTTGCGCGGGATATAGATGGGATTGGCCGCGTCCATAAGGGCCTGACTTTCAGGCCCGGTTATGCCGCTTTCATCACGGGCCTTTTGCCAAAGGTCAAGCCAAGCAGCCGCCGGTTTTTCAGCCCCGAAAAGCCTGATGAACTTGTTGTGGTAATGCCCCTGATCAAGCCTGCGCAGATAGGAAAAAAACAAGGTAAAGTCGATTTCATGCGCCATCATGGTTTGCAAGGTGTTTTCCAGTAACATCTTGTTTATGCTGTTTAATCCAAGTTTAGCGGCAAAATAATCTTCAAAATGACGGTTAAATACCTCACCAAATGTGCTAAGCGTGGCCTTAATCCCTGCAATCGCGGCATTTTCATCGGCGCCCCAGATCGGTGACAGGGCCTCGCCCAGCCGCATCAGGTTCCAATGTGCCATATGCGGTTGTTGCCCCCATGCGTAGCGGCCTTGGCTGTCGATCGAGCTGAACACTTTGTTGGCATCAAACGCATCCATAAAGGCGCAGGGGCCATAGTCGATAGTCTCACCTGCAATCTGGCAATTATCCGTGTTCATCACCCCGTGGATAAAGCCGTATTTCATCCAAAGTGCAATCAGTTTGGCTTGTCGGGTAATGATGCCAGTAAAGAGCGCCTGCACGGGGTTTTCCGCTTTGCGGGCTTCAGGGTAATGCCGGTCAATCACGTAATCGGCCAGAATTTGCAGGGCTTTGGGATCGTTTTGCGCGTAAAAATACTGGAATGTGCCAACGCGGATATGTGAGCGGGCAACCCGGGTCAGGATAGCCCCCGGCAGGGCGGTTTCGCGCTTCACGGTTTCACCTGTCGTCACCGCAGCCAAGGCGCGGGTTGTCGGCACCCCGAGCGCGTGCATGGCTTCCGAGACGATGTATTCGCGGATTACCGGGCCGATGGCGGATTTACCGTCGCCGGTGCGTGAATAAGGCGTGCGCCCGGAACCTTTCAATTGGATGTCACGCCCCGCAACCTCGCCCAGCAACAAGGCGCGGCCATCACCCAGACGCGCTGACCAACCGCCGAACTGGTGGCCAGCATAGACCATCGCCAAAGGCGCGGCCCCTTTGGGTACTGTGTTGCCTGCAAACACTGCCAGAGCTGCATTTGAATTGAGGAATGCAGGATCAATGCCAAGCGTTGCCGCCAAGGCGGCATTGGTTATGATCCATGCGGGATCAGGGACGCTTGCTGCCATTTGTTTGGTGTAAAACTGCTGTGGCAAAGCCGCAAAGCTGTTATTGAACGGTATAGAGGTCAAAGGCGCATTCCCGAAGTGACATGCTTATATTTAGGTTGAACTTAGAACGCTTTCGGTTAGAACGCTAGATAAGCGTTATTGATAGGAGTGCATAATGGCATTAACGGCAAATGATCGAGTTTTAACCGAAAGCTTCTGGCAAGCCGAGGGCAATGCGGTGTTAATCAAACGGGTTGTGCTGGTTATTGCTGGTATTTTAGCCTTGGCCGTGGCCGCCAAGATTAAGCTGGTGATACCACCATCGCCGGTGCCTGTGACCATGGGAACCTTTGCGGTTCTGACCATTGGCGCGGCTTACGGGCCACGCTTGGGCCTGACCACGATCATCGGCTATATGTTGATCGGGGCCTTGGGTTTTGATGTGTTCGCCAAATCATCGGCAGATATGAACGGGCTGACCTATATGATGGGCGGCACCGGCGGTTATCTGGTTGGCTTTGTTCTGGCTACCATCGCCATGGGCGCATTGGCGCGTATCGGCTGGGACCGCAACGTGTTTAAGATGGCCGCGTCGATGTTGATCGGCAATGCGTTGATCTACATCCCCGGGGTTCTGTGGCTAGGCTTCCTGTACACATGGGACAAACCTATTTTGGCATGGGGGCTGACACCGTTTTTGATCGGTGATGCAATGAAACTGGCCGTGGCCGCCTTGATCGTTCCCGCATTGTGGAAACTGATCGGCTCTGCACGGGCTTGATCGTTCGCGATATGAAGAAAGGGGCGTCATTTTTATGGCGCCTTTTTTATGTAAGGTAATAAAGAGGCTGATATGACATTCCCTAACACATTCATTGACAAATCTGTCATGTCCGAGCTGGCAGCAAAAATGCTGTTGGAAATTGGCGCGGTGAACTTTCGCGCCGATCAACCCTATACATTTGCCTCTGGCCTTGCCTCGCCGGTCTATATCGATTGCCGCAAGCTGATCTCATACCCGCGTATCCGATCCGCCTTGATGGATTTCGCGGTGGCAACCTTGTACCGTGATGTCCGCTTGGAACAGGTCGATGCAGCCGCGGGGAGGGCAGCCGGCGGCCCTGCGGTTGGTGCTGTGGCTGG
>CAZMMG010000255.1:0-3731 GCA_964567355.1 uncultured Neptunicoccus sp. | reverse complement strand
TATTTTTTTTTATCTTTTATGAGGCCTCCGAAAAGCCTCGCTTTATACTTGTTCAAAAGTCCTTAGCGGTAGGTATTGATACCCTTACCTTTAGCCTCAGGGCGGGCAATGGCTTTCACCATCGCTTCCATTGTGACCGAGCCGATAATTTGGCTGCCGTCCACCACGGTTGCAGATTTTGCATTGGTTTTGGTCAACTCCTGCATTGCAATATCAATCACCGTGTTTTTTTCCAACTTTGGGCCCGCAGGGTTATCAGGTTTACCACCCATAATCGAACCCAGTTGCAAAACTCTGGCACGATTGATGTCTTGTATGAAGTCGGTCACATAGTCATCGGCTGGTTTCAGAATAATCTCTTGCGCCGAGCCTTTTTGCACCATGCCCCCATCTCGTAAAATGGCTATATTGTCCCCGATCCGCAGGGCCTCATCCAAATCGTGGGTGATAAAGATGATGGTTTTATGCAATTCTTCCTGCAAATCCAGCAACACGTTTTGCATGTCCGTTCGTATCAGTGGATCAAGGGCAGAAAAAGCTTCATCCATCAGCAATATTTCGGCGTCCGTGGCTAATGCGCGGGCCAGCCCCACACGTTGCTGCATCCCGCCCGACAGTTGATCAGGGCGATGATCTTCAACGCCGTTAAGGCCAACGCGGTCGATCCAACGCTGTGCACGTTTGCTTGCCTCTGCAGCCTCCACGCCCTGAACTTCCAGCCCGTAAAGAACATTACCCAAAATTGAGCGGTGCGGCAGAAGAGCAAATTTTTGAAACACCATCGAGGCTTTGAAACGCCTAAAATTGCGTAAAGCTTCGGGTTGCATTCTAAGTACGTCTTCCCCGTCGACGATCATCTCGCCACATGTTGGTTCAATCAGGCGGTTGATGTGGCGGATCAGGGTGGATTTTCCCGATCCCGACAGCCCCATGATGACCTGAATGCCGCGCGCGGGAATATTCAGATTGATGTTGTTCAGGCCGATAACATGGCCGTGCTGCGCCAAAAGCTCGGGCTTCGAGATGCCAGCTTCGACATGGGGTATCATTTTTTCCGGGGTTTTTCCGAAAATTTTATACAAGTTCTTTATTTGGACTTTTAGCTCAGACACACTGTTCCCCTTTTAACCATGTTATCAGCACAATAGTCACCATGCCCTTTGCGCATATTACCCTGTCCCGACCGACAAACGGCATTAAGCGACCAAAGTGCCTAAAGGTCAACCTGATTTGGACAGCAGCTGCTTAAGTGTGGACACGAGTAACTGGTGATCAATGGGTTTGGAAAGGATAGCTTGAAACCCCGTGCTGTGGGGCTGGTTTTTTGCAGCTTCGGGCTGTGCTGTCAGGGCAATGATCGGGATATCTGCATTTCTGTCCAAGGTGCGGATTTTGCCCGGTAGATCATTGCCATCGTAATCGGGTAGTTGCAAATCACATAAAACCGCATCGTATTCGGCGGTTTGCAACATCCTCAGGGCTTTCCCCCCGGTTTCTGCCTCGGATAGGATGACCCCTTGTTCTTCCATTAAAAACCGCAACAAAACCAGATTGGTTTCAGTGTCCTCGATGTGCAGAATACGCTTGCCGTCGAGTTTTGTTACAGTGTTTGGCGGCGTTACATCCTGTGTGGCTATATCGAACTCCAGCATGAATGTACTGCCCGATGTCGAGGTTTCGGCCAATGACAGGCTTCCGTTCATGGCTTGGGCGATGGACTGCACCAGCCACAGACCCAGTCCGGTGCCGGTTTTGGTGTTGTTTTCAACTCGAGAGAATTTTTCAAAGATAGTTTCGGTTTGATCTATCGGAATACCGCTGCCTGTGTCGTGAACCGCAATTCTAAGATTGGTTTTTTTATTTTTGATAAACTCGGCCCGCAAAGTCACGCCACCGGTATCGGTGTGGCGCACCGCATTGGATAAAAGATTGGCCACACATTGCCCCAACCGGATTTCATCGATAACGATTTCATCGGGGAAACCATCTGCAATTTCAAGCTTCAGATGAATTCCTTTTTGAGCGGCGGCGGTTTTGAATGTTTCCAACTTTCTGCTCAAAACTTCGTTAATATCGGTTGCAACGGGATGCAGGCGTAATAGGCCTTGTTCCAGTGTTTCACCGTCCAGAATATTCGACAACAAGCGTTGCAGATCACTCCCAGATTTCTCGACATGTTCCACATATCCTATCTGCTCTTTGGATAGTTTTGTGCGTTTCAAAATTTGCGAAAATCCTAAAATTCCAGTCAAGGGCGTGCGCAACTCGTGTCCGAGCGCGGCAATCAGATCGCTTTTTTCCTGGGCCAGTTTTTCCGAGTGCGCCAAAGCTGCATCAAGCTGTGCCGTTTTCTCAATCCGCTCGCGATTGATATTGTTCAAAAATAGATAGCTGTTGGTCAGTAAAAAAAAGATCAGCAGTGAAATGCCGAACTCTGCCCAAGCGGCATTATCTATTTCGGGATATGCCGCCCAGATCGCATATCCTGCGACAAAGACCAGAGCCAGATTATAAACGGCCAGATGGCCAAACATCAAAAGGGTATTTTGATAATAATGTATGGCGACAAAAAACGTAGAACATAGAAGTATAATGTAGGGAACGTAATGAATGGACTGGGTTTCATAGATGAATAATATACTGAAAAGGGCAGCAAAACATGAGGATTCAAGCCACGATACTATAAAATAACATATGCGGGAATGGCTGTTGATGGGGAGGTTTTTCTTTGCCTTCTGTTTAAGGTGTATTTGTGTTTGAAACCCCAAAACCTCCGTGATCATAACCGCAATATACCAGCTTACAATAATTGATGCGGGATAAATTAGCGTTAAAACACCAACTATAGCAGTGTATAATAGCAGACGGAATTTACGTTTGTTCGCGTCTTTAATGCTGATGCTGTAAAGTTCATCGGTTTCGGAAATGCTTAGCGGTCGGGAATGTAACATGACGGTCTTTTTATGGCTTGATTAATTCCGCACTCTACACAGGGTTTTGTGTCGCAATCAAGGGTGGAATGTGGCCTTTACTGTTGTTATGCTGCGTTGTCAGGCCGAAGCCTGTATTGGATACGAAACGGGGGTTATTATTTTGCGTTTGATACTGTCATTATATATCTGCATGGCTCTGTTTATGCCTTTTATTCTTATCGAACCTGCACAAGCGGGTTTTTGGGAGCAATCTGGGGTTTGTGCTGTTTTTGAAAAAGGGCGCACGGACGTGCAAACCCGTAAAATAGCCCAAAACGACTGTGTTTTAAACCAAGGCTCGGGCACCGGTTATTATGAGCAAAGCTTCACATGGGACGACGGCACAAAGTTTTGGGTTTCTGCCGAAAACTACCCCGATACGGATTATCTGGAGTTTCGCAGCAAAGACGGCCCTGCGTTTTACAGTGAACAAGAGCTTTTTGATTTTAAAAGTTGCTATATTACCCCGCATGAAAGCGGTTTGATATTTCACTGTTTTCGCGCCAATCAAAACTAGGGCAGGGCCATGACCACAGCCATTGAAGAGCATTACAATGCGTATCCCTATACATGTCTCTAATACACATCTCCGAGCCCACGAGACTAAGGAGAAACTCGTATACCGTACTCAGCTTGAACAAAAAAAGAAAACAAAAAATAAGAAATGCGTAAAAAAGAAAGAAAAAAACGAAATAAAAAAGAAACAATCAATAAAAACAAAAAGCAACACACAGACAAAATACACCTATGAGAATAAGC
>CAZMMG010000254.1:0-3737 GCA_964567355.1 uncultured Neptunicoccus sp. | reverse complement strand
CAAATATACAGATAATTTTGAAATGTGGCATGGCTCGCCAAAAAAAATGAGTGCGTTAACAATGAAAAAAGGGCAGAGTGTGGAGCGTCTTGACAAACAGATGCAAGAAGACGCTTCTCTTTACCATTACCTTGATTATTCTTTAGTTACACTTTTCGACTTGCAGGCGGCCAAAGATTTTCTCAATGCCCAACCCGATAATCCATTCTTGGGCGAGGTGCCAACCGTGAACCTGAATTAAGCGGATATTGGAAAGATGGTACGGGTGAAGGGACTCGAACCCCCACGCCTCGCGGCGCCAGAACCTAAATCTGGTGCGTCTACCAATTCCGCCACACCCGCACATAAATTCGAACAGCGTCAAATAAAACCTTCAAATTCTGGGGCGTTCTAGCGCAAGTCACTCAGCTTGGCGAGCGGAAAATGCGCCCTACAGTCCTAGTTTGCGAAAAACTTGCGGTAACTGCTCGGCAATATCTTCGGCAATCAGTCCGGGCCCGAATTCCAGTGCACATTCCACATGCAACCATGCGGCGGTTTCAGCCGCCTGCATCGGGTCAAATCCCCGCGCCAAAAGCCCGGTGATGAACCCTGCCAGCACATCGCCCGACCCTGCGGTAGCCAACCAAGGGGCAGCGCGGTCATAATGCGCCGAGTTGATCGCACAGCGCCCGTCAACATCCGCAATCACCGTATCGGCCCCTTTAAACAAAACCACACACCCCGCCCGCTTTGCCGCTTCGCGGGTGGCATCGACCTTGGAATAGGCCGGGCCTTTGGTCGGCGTTGCCGCCAGTTTTTCGGCAATACCCGGGAACAGCCGCGCAAACTCACCTGCGTGTGGGGTCAGCACACATTTACCGTGCAACAACCCCATTAAATCGGGGTGCTTTGACAACAAGGTCAACCCATCCGCATCCACCACCGTGGCGCGTTTGGTCTGTAAAACGGCAGCCAGCATATCCGCCCTGTCCTGCGTCACCCCCAAAGCAGGCCCGACACAAATCGCATTGATCCGCGCATCGCCCAGAACCGCCGTCAAAGCCTGCGCATCCGCCACAGGCGTCAGCATTATCGCCGTCAACTGCGCCGCATGTTCCGCTACCGCATCAGGCGGGCAGGCAACAGTCACCACCCCCGCCCCGATGCGCAACGCGCCACGTGCCGCAAGACGGGCCGCACCGGTTTTCGAGGCTGGGCCTGACAGGATATAAGCGTGACCGTGGGAGTATTTGTGTGTTTGTACATGTTTTTGCAAATGATCGCGCATAGCCACATTGCCAACAATCAAGCGAGGTTCACGATACATTCACATCTCCTACTATGGATATTTAAGACCATTTGGAAAGACCAATGTCTTTTACAACTACTTTTCCACAATACTGTGGGCCTTGGGAAATATGATGTCCAAGCTTTTTTCTATGGAATGTGACAGTCAATTCTGTTGGTATTGCTGCACCCATTATCTTTCCTGAATCGGAATTCAAACCTGATGGAATATCTACGGCTACTTCACACCAATATGGACGGCCATCCTCAAGGCTTTGGGATAAATCAAGTACTTCTCCAGTCAGATCACGCGACAAGCCAATTCCAAAAAGCGCATCAACAAATAAATCAGGATGTTTAGCAAATATTGGTTTGCTATTTCCATACTCTTGGATTGTACCTAATTCTGCCCACCGCTGACAATTCACCTTAGCATCCGGCGGCAATTTCCCCTCATCCCCATAAAGAAAAACCTCAACCTGCCAACCCCATTCCTTCAGCAACCGCGCCACCACAAACCCGTCGCCACCATTATTGCCCGGCCCACACAAAACCACCGCACGGTGATCGGTTTTCGCCAACTCCGGCCATTCCTCAAAAATCGCCTCAACCACGCCCGCACCCGCGCGTTCCATCAGCTCCAGCCCGGTGACTTCACCACTATCAATCGCGGCTTGTTCAATGGTGCGCATTTGGGCGGCGGTCAGCAGTTCGGTCATGGTTTAAGAATCCATTTATGTCTAAATTTTACGCAACCTGCCTATTTTTTAATCAAACGCGCTGAATTCAACACCACATTCAATCGGTAAATCACAGGTCATTTGCACATCACCCTAAACCGCGCCAACACTTGAGCCAAGCATTAGTCAGGAGTCTCTCGCGATGAAAAAAATCGAAGCCATCATCAAACCGTTCAAACTGGACGAGGTGAAAGAGGCCCTGCAAGACGTCGGCATCCAAGGCCTGACCGTGATCGAGGCCAAGGGCTTCGGACGCCAAAAGGGCCATACCGAACTTTATCGCGGCGCCGAATATGTGGTGGATTTCCTGCCCAAGGTAAAAATCGAAGTGGTGCTGGAAAACGAGCAACTGGATGCAGCCATTGAGGCCATCGTCACAGCCGCACGCACCGAAAAAATCGGCGACGGTAAGATATTCGTCTCCAGCATTGAACAAGCCATCCGAATACGTACGGGTGAAGAAGGCGTTGAAGCGCTTTAAGAAACCAAACCGTAACCTGCTCTTACAAGGAATTGATAAAATGAGTGCAAAAGATCTGGTCAAACGCATTGCGGATGAAGACATCCAATATGTAGACATCCGTTTCACCGACCCGCGCGGCAAGCTGCAACATGTGACCGTTATCAACCATGAGGTTGACGAAGACTTTTTGGAAGACGGCTTTATGTTCGACGGGTCTTCCATCGCCGGTTGGAAATCCATCGACCAGTCAGATATGAAACTGATCGTTGACTGCGACAGTGCCTATGTAGATCCGTTTTACGCCGAAAAAACCATCTGCGTACATTGCCATGTGGTGGAACCGGATACTGGCGAAACTTATGAACGTTGCCCGCGCTCAACCGCCATGCGCGCCGAAGCCTATCTGATCTCGTCAGGTGTGGGCGATACCTCCTACTTTGGCCCCGAAGCCGAGTTTTTCCTGTTTGACGATGTCAAATATTCCAATTCAATCAACAAAGTATCCTATGAAGTTGATGCGGCAGACGCATCCTGGAATACCGATACCGACTATGAAATGGGCAACTCGGGCCACCGCGCCGGTGTCAAGGGCGGTTATTTCCCAGTGAACCCGACAGACGCGGCGCAAGACATCCGTTCCGAAATGCTGTCGACGATGAAACGCATCGGCATGAAGGTCGACAAGCACCACCATGAGGTGGCGTCGTGCCAACACGAACTTGGCCTTGTGTTCGGCCCATTGACCAAACAAGCCGACGAGTTGCAAAAGTACAAATACATCGTACACAATGTGGCCCACGCTTACGGCAAAACCGCCACTTTCATGCCAAAACCTATTGCCGGCGACAACGGCACGGGGATGCATGTGAACATGTCGATCTGGAAGGGCGGCAAGCCTTTGTTTGCAGGCGACAAATATGCTGATCTATCACAAGATGCCTTGTATTTCATCGGCGGTATCCTGAAACACGCCAAAGCCCTGAACGCGATCACCAACCCGGCCACAAACAGCTACAAGCGCCTGATCCCGGGTTTTGAAGCCCCGGTTTTGCGGGCCTATTCCGCGTCAAATCGTTCCGGCTGTGTACGTATTCCATGGGCCGAAAGCCCCAAGGCGAAACGGGTTGAAGCCCGCTTCCCCGATCCGGCGGCCAACCCATACTTGTGCTCTTATACACACCCCCGAGCCCACAAAACTAAAGCAAAAACCAACTGACATCTACGGACTCAAAAAAAAAAAAAACACCAAACCACACAGCAAGACC
>CAZMMG010000253.1:0-3739 GCA_964567355.1 uncultured Neptunicoccus sp. | reverse complement strand
GCGCTATGAAAGGGAGTTGGCTGGCAATCAGGCGCATCGGGCGATGCCATCCGTGGGGGGGCTGCGGCATCGACGAGGTGCCGGACAAAATGCCCGCAAAACGTCGCAAATAGAATTGCTTGTTCCGGCTTTCTATGGCAAATAAATCTCGGGCGATGGCGTCGCCTGCTTTCATCATATCGTCCTGAACGCCCGGACATCTCTTTCGGGGTGTTTTGAAAATGCCCCCGAAACAGGAGGCTTCGATGGAAATCACCCAAACACCCCGCCCAAAATTCTTTAACTATCCCGTAGCAAAGAAAGCATCTCTGCCCTTTTCCCAAGCAGAATACGACAGGCGCATTGCCGGTTTACGCAAAATCATGCAAGACCACGGCCTGAACGCGGTCGTTCTAACCTCTATGCACAACATCGCCTATTATTCGGGTTTTCTATATTGCAGCTTCGGGCGTCCTTACGGCTGCGTTGTCACCGAAACCCGCGCTTTCACCGTGTCCGCCGCGATTGACGCGGCACAACCGGCCCGCCGCTCGGCATGTGAAAATGTCACTTTCACCGACTGGAAACGCGACAATTACTGGCGCGCAGTAAAATCCTGCCTGAACGGGGCTAAATCCATCGGCATTGAAGGCGATCATCTGACCCTCGTTGCCCAACAAAAACTGCAAGAGTTTTTAGGCCCTGAAAAAACCACCGACATTGCGCCCGCCACCATGTTGCAACGCATGATCAAATCCCCCGCCGAGATTGCATTGATCAAGCAAGGTGCCCGCATTGCCGACATCGGCGGCTTTGCCATTCGCGATGCCATTCGCATCGGCACCCGCGAAATCGACGTCGCCATGGCGGGCCGTGATGCTATGGAGCTGGAAATCGCCAAAACGTTTCCCGATAGCGAACTGCGCGACACATGGGTCTGGTTTCAGTCGGGACTCAACACCGACGGCGCCCATAATCCCGTTACAACGCGCCGTCTGGAAGCGGGTGACATTCTCAGCCTGAACACTTTCCCGATGATCAACGGATATTACACCGCATTGGAGCGCACACTTTTTGTTGGCGAGCCAAATCAGGCCCAAATGCGGGTCTGGCAGGCCAATGTCGAGGCCCATGAACTGGGCCTTACACTGATCAAACAAGGGGCCACCTGTTCCAATATCTGCACTGAAATCAACGCATTATTCGAGGCCCACAACCTGCTGCAATACCGCAGTTTCGGCTATGGCCATTCATTTGGCGTCCTGTCGCATTACTATGGTCGCGAAGCGGGATTGGAGTTGCGCGAAGACATTGACACCACATTGGTACCCGGCATGGTTGTCAGCATGGAACCGATGGTTACCCTGCCTGCAAATGATGCTGCCGCAGGCGGTTACCGTGAACACGATATCGTAGTGATAACGGAGACAGGTGAAGAAAACATCACCCACTTCCCTTACGGCCCCGAGCATAATATCATCGGGGCTTAAGCCCCGACATAAAACCTGCCGAACCCTATGTGATATTTGGACTATATAGCAGCATATTGGCGCGTTAATTCACCGCCGCACGGTACCAGTTTTCGATTTTCTTGCGTTCGGCATCCTCAATAAAACTTACATTTGCAGGCGGCATTGCATGGGTGATGCCAGCTTGCAGATAAATGTCGAGCGCACGTTTGGCTATCTCGGCGTCGGTTTCCAGCACCACGCCTTTTGGGGCCCATAGGATACCATCATAAAACGGCTCTTTCGAATGGCACATAGAGCAGCGGCCTAGCACAATGTCGTGTACGTCCTGATAACCTGCGGCAGCGACGAACTTTTGCTGGGTCGGGGTCAATGCGGCCTCGGGCCGGTCAACCTGTTCCGCAGACCGAATCGATGACAGCCACATCACGGCAATGAATAACAGTGCGGTCAGCAACCATGTCCAATGCGGGTTGCCCCGCCGCGCATGAATACTGTTGAAATAATGCCGGATTGTCACCCCCATCAGGAACACCAAGCTGGCGATAATCCAGTTATACTGTGTCGCAAAGGCCAGCGGGTAGTGGTTGGATAGCATTAAAAAGATCACCGGCAGGGTCAGGTAATTGTTATGAGTCGAGCGTTGTTTGGCGATACGCCCATATTTCGGATCAGGTGTGCGCCCTGCAAGAAGATCGTCCACCACAACGCGCTGGTTGGGGATGATAAGAAAGAACACATTCCCCGCCATCACAGTGGCGGTTATGGCCCCTAGATGCAGCATCGTTGCCCGGCCGCTGAATATTTGTGTATAGCCGTAAGCCAAAGCAACAAGAAGAATATAAAGCAAGATCATCAGTCTAGTGTTGTCATCACCGAATTTAGATTTACAAATCAAGTCGTAAATCACCCAAACAACCACAAGCGAGACAACCGAGATCAGTACCGCAACAGGTGCGGTAATATCCGCCACGCTCGGGTCGATCAGGAACAAATCCGCACGCAGATAATAAACCATGAACATCATCGCGAAGCCCGACATCCAAGTGAAGTAGCTTTCCCATTTGAACCATGTCAGATGTTCGGGCAATGCATCGGGGGCCACCAGATATTTGCGGATATGATAAAACCCACCGCCGTGCACCTGCCATTCTTCGCCGTGCACGCCTTTAGGCATGTCGGGGGCTTGGTTCAGGCCAAGATCAAGGGCGATAAAGTAAAATGATGAGCCAATCCACGCAATCGCGGTAATGACGTGCACCCAGCGCACTGCGAATTCCAGCCATGCGGCTATAATAGCTAAATCATACATAAAACTCTCCCACTATTTTGGCCATGATGCGCCAAATTATTAGACTGGTAAATTTAAATAATTGCAGAACACTTTCAAAAATACTAAGGTAATCGGCGGAACTTACAAAAGATTACAAAATGTCTTATATCAAGCAATTGAAGGTTTTTGTGCGGGTGTACGAGCTTGGCAATATGTCAGCGGCCGCGCGTGATCAAAGGGTATCGCCTGCTGTTGCCTCTAGCCGGATTGCCGAGTTGGAAAACCATTTGGGCGTCCGCCTGTTCAATCGCACCACCCGCAGCCTGCAACCGACAGAACAGGGCCGCTTGTTCTATGACGGGGCAAACAAGGTGCTGGCCGAAATCGATGCGGCCGAAGCCACTGTAGCCGAGCACACCCAAAGCCCGAAAGGATCTATTTTTGTTGCCGCTCCTTTAGGGGTTGGTCGACGCTTTATCGCCCCTTCTGTTCCGAATTTCAAATCTCACTATTCGGATATAGATGTGCGCTTGCGCTTGTCTGACCGCAGTATTGATCTGACCGAAGAGGGTTTGGATATTGCCTTTTTTCTGGGTGTCCCCGAAGATTCCAGCCACCGCATCCGCACCATAGCCGAGTGTACGCGTGTTTTATGCGCTTCACCCGATTACATTGAAAGGCGCGGATTGCCCAAATCAGGCACCGACTTGGTTAAGGACAAGCATGATTGCCTGACTTTGCGCTTTCCCGGCACCCGCGAGTTTCAATGGCTGTTGCAAACACCTGACGGGCCAAAACGCTTTGCGATAACTGGCCCGTTTGAATCCGATGATGGCGGTGTGTTGACCGATTGGGCGTTGCAAGGCCACGGCATTGTCCACAAGCCGATCTTTGAGGTCGTCGAACATCTGCAATCTGGCGTCTTCGTTTCAGGTTCGGGCACAACCCCGCCAACGCCCCTATTTTTGGTCCCGTTTCTTTTGCCCTTCTGTCTCCTCCCGCCCGGCTCCTCGCGTTT
>CAZMMG010000252.1:0-3757 GCA_964567355.1 uncultured Neptunicoccus sp. | reverse complement strand
CCGCTAGCCTGAAGCGCCAGAAGAGGACAACAAACACACATGTGCAGGTTACGTCCAACAATTGCAAGAGCAGGTACATTAAAACTCTCCAAAACAGGCAAAACCCGCGTATTGCCAGCCAAATCCGCTTGACCTTAGCCCCCGTGACAGACAGACAGGTTTATGGCTTGATTGCAGCGCTTAGGCGTATTACATTCCGCCAAAGTAAATTTAAGAAGGATTTGAAACCATAGCCCGCAGACCGCACCAAGCGCCCCCGACGCGCGAAACTGGACCCCGCGTGAATGAACGCATCACCTCTGACCAGATTAGACTGATTGGCGCCGATGGCGGCAATGTAGGCCTTGTAACCCCCGCACGCGGGATGGAACTGGCGGATGCCGCCGGCCTTGATCTGGTTGAAATCTCGCCCAACGCCAACCCCCCTGTTTGTAAAGTCATGGATTTTGGCAAGTACAAATACGAGCAACAAAAACGCGAAGCCGAAGCGCGGCGCAAACAAAAGATCATCGAAACCAAAGAGATCAAGTTTCGTCCTAACACCGATGTCCATGATTTCGATGTGAAAATGCGCAACGTCTATAAATTTTTGGCCAATGGCGACAAGGTGAAAATCACCATGCGTTTTAGGGGCCGTGAAATGGCGCACCAAAATCTGGGGCTGCAACTGTTGATGCGGGTCAAGGATGCGGTACTAGAGGCCGAAGCCGGTCAAATTGAAAACCATCCGAAACTTGAAGGCCGACAAATGTCGATGCTGATCGGGCCTGTTTCGAAATAAATCTTTGCCAGATGAAAACAAAAGCGCGGTGCCTATGGGCCGCGCTTTTTGCATTTATTGCAGCTTGCGCGCCGCCAGTATCGGGCCATTATCCGGGGCCTGAACAATCACCGCCGCATGCACCCCGTCGGCCAAAGGCTGATTGATAAACCAGCCGGCTTGCCCCGACCACACACCCACAAGGTCCCATGATGTCACTGTATTGGTGTGATCAAGCGTCAAGCCGCGATTTTCGCCGGCTTTCACCTTGGTGACCAAGCTTGGCATATACTGCACCAGAAAAACATCCGGATCCGAAACAACCGCACCGCGCGGTGTAATCTTTACCCTAAAATAGCCCGCTTGCCTTTCAACCGTCAAATCTACAGCATCGGGCTTGCTGCCCTGTTTCGCCAAAGCCGCATTGATCTTCGCGGGCTTGTCCCCTGCAACAGAAGATTGTCCCTGAAAAAACATCTGCGGTGTGACCAACCGATACCGGTTTCCAAGGACCATGTTATAATATTCCTGCCGATCGGTGAATTTGGCCATGGAAAACGGGTCTTTCCAGCCCAGATAATCCCAGTAATCCACATGCAGGGCAAGGGCCAGAACATCTTCCCGTTTTGCCAGCTTTCCTAGAATCTTATCGACAGGCGGACAAGCAGAACAGCCCTCCGAGGTGTATAATTCCACCACCACAAGCGGCTTGTCAGCCTCTGCATATGCAGTCGTTGTAAAGAAAAGCAGCACGATAGACGCAAGCAATAGACGCATGTGGGTACCTTTTTTGATTAGTCCAAAGCTACCCATAAAACAGCTACGCCTTTTAATCCAATAAATACTTTGCGAGCAAACGTTACAAAAATCGCTTATTCAGGTAAATTTAGATTGCGATTCAATCCAAAATAGCCAGTGTTGGCCTGAATTAGGAGACTATTCATGGACACGACACTGTTAATCATCATGGCTGCCTTTTTAGCAGGTATTTTGAACGCCATTGCAGGCGGCGGCACGTTTTTGACCTTCCCCGCCCTTGTCTTTGCCGGCGTACCCCCGATCATCGCCAACGCAACCAGTGCGATCGCAGTATTTCCGGGCTATCTGTCGTCAGCGGCGGGGTTTCGCGATGATATTGCCAGCATTGAGCGCAAACAGTTGATCCGCCAATGCGCCTTGTCCCTTGTCGGCGGATTGATCGGTGCAGTTCTACTTTTGGTCTCGTCCAACGATTTTTTTACCATGATCGTGCCGTTCCTGCTTTTGGCCTCTACCGCTATTTTTGCCTATCAGGATCGCATCTTGGCATGGGGCCGTTCGGGCGGCATCCAACTCACCCCCTACGGTGCTATCGGCACATTGGCCGTCTCCATTTACGGCGGCTACTTTAACGGAGGCCTTGGCATCGTCCTCTTGGCCCTATACGCCCTGTGGGGTCTGACCAGCATCAACCTGATGAACGGGCTAAAGAATGGCATATCCTTTGTGATCTCGGCCATATCCGTCGCCACCTTCGCGCTGGCGGGCCTGATCGTCTGGCCCTCGGCCCTGATCATGATGGCGGCCAATATACTGGGTGGCTATATCGGGGCCAAAATCGCTAAACGGCTGAGCAAACCCGTGGTGCGCACCATCATCATCACCGTGGGTCTGGTGATGAGTTGTGTGTTTTTCTACCGGTTGATTGCATAAAAAAGGCGGCCCGAAGACCGCCCTTTTCCAGCATTTATAAAACCGTTAAGCCGACTTCGCCAAATTGCGCAGCACATAATGCAGCACGCCACCATGTTCGATATATTCGATCTCGATCGCGGTATCGATACGGCATTTCAGCGATATCTCTTTGACGTCACCGTTCGGATAGGTGATCACACAAGGCACCTCTGAAAGCGGCTCAATATCACCTTCAAGCCCGGTGATGGATACGGTTTCATCACCTTTCAAACCCAGCGTTTTACGGGTATCGCCGCCGGTAAACTCGAACGGGATAACCCCCATGCCCACCAGATTTGACCGATGAATACGTTCAAAACTTTCCGCAATAACCGCTTTCACACCCAACAGCGCCGTGCCCTTGGCCGCCCAGTCGCGCGATGAGCCAGCACCGTATAGCTTGCCGCCGAACACCACCAAAGGCGTGCCTTGATCCTGATAGGCCATGGCGGCGTCAAAAATCGCCGCCTCGGAACCGTCAGGGGCTTTGGTATAGCCGCCCTCGACCCCGTCCAGCATCTCGTTCTTGATGCGGATATTGGCGAAGGTGCCACGCATCATCACTTCGTGATTGCCGCGCCGCGAACCGTAAGAATTGAACGCCCGCACCGGTACTTGACGCTCGGTTAGATACTGACCCGCAGGTGATGTCACGGGAAAAGACCCCGCCGGTGAAATATGATCGGTGGTGATCATATCACCCAGAACCGCCAGAACCTTGGCGTTTTTCACATCTGAAATCACCCCTGGCTCAGCACCCATGCCCTGAAAATACGGCGGGTTTTGCACATAGGTAGATGCCGGTGGCCAATCATAGGTTTTGGCCGCGGTAGTTTCGACCGCTTGCCATTTCTCGTCGCCCTTGAACACATCGGCATATTTCGACAGGAAGGCTTCGCGGGTCACAGTTTTTTCAACCAATTCAGCGACTTCGTGTGTCGTTGGCCAGATGTCACGCAGGTAAACATCGTTACCGTCCTTATCCTGTGCTATCACATCCGTGGCCAGATTGATGTCCAATGTCCCGGCGATGGCATAAGCCACAACCAACGGAGGCGAGGCCAGATAGTTGGCGCGCACATCGGGCGAAATACGGCCCTCGAAGTTGCGGTTGCCCGACAGGATCGAGGTTGCCACCAAATCACCCTCGGCAATTGCCGTCGACAGTTCCGGCTGAATAGGCCCCGAGTTGCCGATACATTTGGGTAAACCGACGTCCCTTAAAAAAATCTCCGAGCACAATAGACCACAGAAATGACACGAACCACACACATCCGTAACAAA
>CAZMMG010000251.1:0-3758 GCA_964567355.1 uncultured Neptunicoccus sp. | reverse complement strand
TGTTACATATTTTCATATTTAGATAATATTTGCCACAAGTTGGTACTATTCTTAAAGTAGAAGTGACGCATTACGAGGCAAAAGAAGGCAGATCAGCTGTTTGTGGCGATATAAATCGCATGCTTTAATTGTGAGGGAAAAGGCATGATTCAATTTGAAAATGCTTGGATTAAAGAATATTTGAAATTCATTATTGCATTAACTGCAGTTCCTCTGATCGGCCCCATAACTGTTTTTGTGATGTATCTTGTCATCGGTATCACCGCCACGGTGCCGGTTATCACTACAGCTGCCATATTTACTCTAGCATATATCTTGGTTTTTCTTCAGCAAGTTTGTAAGTACTCCAAAGCAAACTGCGCCATGAAAATCCAAAATTCTGCGCAAGCCGAAGCTTTGAACAACCATTCCCTTGTTACTAAAACCGATAACAACAACCACATTATTTACGTAAATGACAGGTTTTTGGACACCATGGGTTACACTAAAGATGAATTGATCGGGAAAGATTCTTCCACCTATTGGGCCGACGGCGAAGAGGCGGTGTTGCATGAAGTGCGTACCTCACTTAAAAACGGCAAAAAATGGTTTGGTGAAGTCCGGCTTAAAACCAAAAGCGGGGAAATTATCCACACGAATACAACATACGTTCCAAAAATAGACAAAAATGGAGCTTTTATTGGCGGCATTGCCATTCGCACGGACATCACGAAAAATAAAATTGCAACTGGAGACAAGAATACGCGCAGGGCATTGCACATTCTACGCGACGAAATCTATATGTTCGAGGCAGGTACTTTGCGTTACACCTACCTGAACCAAGCCGCGATGGAAAGTTGCGGCTGGGATGAAAAAACATATCCGCAAAAGACACTTTTTGATCGTAAAATCAATGTTGGCGACGATGGTGTTTACGATATTAAAGCCTTTTATGAACGCGCCCGCCCACTAATTTCTGGCGATGTTGAAGAAATCGCACATGAACTGATCATCAACGGACACCCGAATGAAGTAAAGATGCAATTGGTACGCCCCGATACCGGTCAGCCCTATTTCATGTCAATCGTGCGTGACATTTCTGAGCGTCATGCTTTTAACAAAACCAAAGACGATTTTATTTCGACCGTCAGCCATGAGCTGCGCACCCCGGTGACCTCTATCAAAGGTGCGCTAGGTTTGATTTTATCTGGTGCTTTCGGCGAGTTAAGCACAAAAGCCAAAGGAATGCTCGACATTGCCTATCGCAATACCGACAGGCTGGGGTTGATTATCAACGATATTCTGGATCTGGAAAAAATTGCAGCGGGCCGTATGGAGTTTCATTTTGAACCCGTCGATATGGCCGAACTCATTAACGAAGCCATTATTGAAAACAAACCTTACAGCACGCGTTATAACGTCACCATGAAATTTGCTGGGCTGGAAAACGGCATTATGTGTTATTGCGATAAAGGCCGTGTTTTTCAGATTATGAACAATCTGTTATCCAACGCCGCAAAATTTTCCAGGAAAGGCGACGAGATTATTGTCTGTCTTAAAGAAAAAGATAATAGTGTTTACGTCAGCGTAGAAGATTTTGGGGTGGGTATACCGGCCGAGGCCAAGGCCACTATCTTTGACCGATTTACACAAGCAGATTCTTCAGATCGCCGTGCAAAAGGCGGCACAGGTCTGGGTCTGAGTATTGTCAAAACCCTGATTGAAAGCCAAAATGGCAGTATTAATTTCACCAGTAAATGGGGTAAAGGCACCAAGTTTTTCTTCGAATTACCAAAACCTGCCATTGACACAAACGATGAAGCGGCCGAAGTCAGTAATATTGCCGCAGAATAAGGAACCCACGAATGAGTCTTAAAATCCTACACGTCGAAGACGATTTAGACATTCAGGAAATTGCCAAATTGTCGCTAGAGACCATTGGTGGATTTACTGTTCATCAATGCGCATCAGGGCAACAGGCCCTGGACGAGGTTGTAGACTTCAACCCTGACCTGTTCTTGCTTGATGTTATGATGCCCGAAATGAGTGGTGACACCTTATACAGCAAGCTGAAACTGATCCCCGATCTTGAAAACACACCCACGATTTTCATGACCGCGCGCGCGCAAACACAGAATGTCACTTACCTAAAAGAAATGGGTGCTCTGGATGTAATCCTAAAGCCGTTTGATGCGATACTTCTGCCAGAGCAAATTACAGCCATACTTGCAAAAAAAGCTGATTGATCGGGGCTTGCCCCCGGTTTTCAAACAAGGTCTAATCTTAGGAAAAGCGGAAACTAATGTCCGCGGCATTTTCAAGAAATGCGTCTATCACTTCAACCGTTTCTTCCAACGTGGGGCTTTCGCCGCCGCTTGCTAGGTTTGTGATAATTGCATTCTCGGCACGTATTGCCATATCACCGGTTTCGGTAAACCCCAGCGTACCGGCCGTGCCCCCGATTTTATGCGTGATAAACTGGATTTGTTTGAGCACCTCTTCGCGTTCGCTTTTTTGATCAAGACGCGTGCGCAAAACTTCCAACTCATCCAACCGCTCATCCAAAAGGCCGATAAACCTTTCGCGCACAACCTTCAGCTGGTCTTGCAATATGTTTTGTGCGTTTTGCGTCATCCGACAAGACTTGTCTGATCGGCGCCCGACGTACGCGATCTGGCTTCGGATTTGTTATGTGCTGATAGATTGGCTTGCGACAGTGCTTTTATAACATTCTGTTTAGACTTGAATGTCAGCTTAATCGGATCACCTGCATGAACAGAAAGTAAAATAGAACGCCCGTCACTATAGCAAAGATCCATTACATCGAGAACATCCCGCAAGTCTGCTTGCAAAACGTCAGGAATGATTTTTTCGCCCGCCCCGGTAATACACACATACGTGCCGTTACCCGCATAGGCCACAAGGTGTTGGGTAAGTTTCAGACAGAATGTAATTGCTTCCGAAACATCCGTGATAAGAGCTTCAAAATCAAACGCCGAAGTACTTTTGAAAATCCGTTCAATGTCGGCAATACTAAAAGCCAAAATCGTAGACCCAAATAACAGGCCCCGCGAAAGCTGGCTGACATAGTTTTCCAGCGCGACATAATCAATCACACCCTCTACATCATGGATCGGTAGTTTTTCCGCCAGAGTATAGGTTTTGTCACCATTTGAATATACACCCGCCGCCCCAGAGGCTGTCTTTTGTGTTGCAGACGCTGTTTGACCCCATGCTTCAATCAGGCTTTCGGCGGTTTTGATCCTCGCACCCAGTTCAACCACATTGAAAGGCTTGGTTACATAATCCGTCGCGCCCGCAAAAAAAGCACGGTCGATATAGGTTTTATCCGACATTGCCGTAATCATCAAAATCGGAGAACGTTGATAACCCGGCATCGAGCGTATGGCTTTACAAAGCTGAATGCCATCGACATCCGGCATTTGAATATCCAACAAGAAACAATCAAAAGGTACCGGATCTTCTTTAAGTATATCAAATGCCTGCGCCGCTGACTCGGCCAGAACGACATCTGTTTGACCGATTGAGGCAAGAATAGCCTGTAAAAGCTCCAAGATAATGGGGTCATCGTCTACAGAAAGTATTCTCATTTTTTATTCCATACATCCAGCAAAACATCAAGTTTGGGCAACAATACACAAAAACGTGCGCAAACAATTGAAATTTCGGTTCTTTTAACATTTTAGCAACAATCATGGCCAAATTATGACTATTTTCAACTATTTTACGTTTCTCCGCCCTTTTTTCAGTTACTCTGC
>CAZMMG010000250.1:0-3762 GCA_964567355.1 uncultured Neptunicoccus sp. | reverse complement strand
TCTCTGTGCGGGGCAAATGCCGGAAACAGCCCGGGTGATCGCGGCGGCACGGGCGGATTATTCGCAAAAGGATTTCAAGGCTTTTATGCGCGAATCTCTTGAAGAATTTGGCAATTTGAAAAAGCAGGATGCGGATAAAGTCGACGCGTTCTTGGAACGCCTAAGCTATATCAAACTGGACGCAATGGGTGAAGATGGTTGGAAAGAACTGGCTAAAACCCTGCGCAAAGACGTGGTTCATGCGTTTTATTTCTCGGTCGGGCCATCGCTGTTTGCGCCTTTGGCCGAGCGGTTGTTGAAGCATAAGATCACCGATGATCAGACCCGTATCGTGGTGGAAAAACCGTTCGGGCGTGATCAGGCATCCGCCTGTGCCCTAAATGCGGAATTGGCCCATAGTTTCAAAGAAGAACAGATTTTCAGGATCGACCATTATCTGGGCAAGGAAACCGTGCAAAACCTGATGGCTTTGCGTTTCGGTAATGCGCTGTTCGAGCCATTATGGAATGCGCAAAATATAGATCATGTGCAAATCACCGTCGCCGAAACACTTGGTGTTGAAGAGCGCGGCGCCTATTATGACCACGCGGGCGCGACACGTGATATGGTGCAAAACCATTTGATGCAATTGTTGTGTTTAACGGCGATGGAGCCGCCTACAATGTTCAACGCAGAAGCGGTGCGTAATGAGAAATTGAAAGTTATCAAAGCCTTGGATCCATTATCGGAAGATGACATTGTGCGCGGGCAATACCGTTCTGACGGCAAGACCCCTGGGTATTTGCAGGAATGCGGTAATCCCGATAGCACCACTGAAAGCTTTATTGCATTGAAAGTTCATGTCTCGAACTGGCGTTGGTCAAATGCACCGTTCTATCTGCGCACCGGCAAAAAACTGCGCAACCGGGCCTCGGAGATCGCCATTATCTTCAAGGATCCGCCGCATTCTATTTTTGCCGAAACCCCCGAATTGAAGGGTAATGTGCTGACCATTCGATTACAACCCGACGAGGGTATCAACCTGAGCATGACGATCAAGGAACCGGGGCCGGGGGGGATGCGCCTGACCCAAGTGCCACTGGATATGACTTTTGCCGAAGCTCTGGGGGACGAGGAAATTGATGCGCCTGACGCCTATGAACGTTTGATTATGGATGTGATACGGGGCGATCAAACCCTGTTCATGCGCGGTGACGAAGTTGAAGCGGCTTGGGCTTGGGTAGATCCGATCACCAAAGACTGGGAAGCCAATGATACCAAACCGGCACAATATGATGTGGGTGGCAGCGGGCCTGATGACAGTTTGATGTTGCTGCACAAGGACGGTCGTCGCTGGCGGGAGATTTGAGGCATGAGCATTTTGCTGGATTATCCCGATTTCGAGACACTGATGATGGGTTTGGCCCGGATTGTCGCCAAACAGTTGGACGATGTTCTGGCTGAAAAAGGTAAAGCGGTATTGGCAGTGCCGGGCGGTACCACACCGGCACCTTTTTTAGAGCGTCTTAGCCTGATGGAACTGGACTGGGCGCATGTCACGGTGCTGTTGACAGATGAGCGCTTGCAGCCTGCCGACCCGTTCCGGTCTAATTTCCGAATGATTGAGCATTATCTAAGTCAGAACGCCTCGTCTGATGCACAACTGTTGCCGATGGCGGCGGTGGATCAGATGCCGATTGAGGCGTTGCAAAAAGCAACAGCAGTTTATGTGCCACACTTGCCGATCGATGTGTTGGTGGTGGGGATGGGGGCAGATATGCACACGGCCAGCCTGTTTCCTGACGCCGCCGCGCTGAATGCGGCCCTTGGCCCCGATGCGCCGCCTTTGATGATTATCAAAAGCCCCTCGCAGCCCGAGACGCGTCTGAGTTTAACAGCCCCCAGTTTAAGCGCGGCAAGACACCGTCATCTGTTAATTGCGGGGCCGGAAAAACTGGCGGCGTTCATCGTGGCGGAAGAAGGCGACGGGCCCGTGAATCAGGCCCCGATACGCTGTGTTTTGCAGGGCCGTGACCCGGCGATGGTGCATCACACCTTGGGAAAATAACGATCTGGGAGTATTTGGCGCGGGTAACGGGAATTGAACCCGTAACTTAAGCTTGGGAAGCCGTCGTAATATCAAAAAAAATCAATTTGTTAGTTTGGTTTTCTGGGGAACTCTGCCTGAAATAGCACTGAATCCCTCCAATGCACCGCGCATGTCATCCACCAAACAAGGCAGCCAGATCGCCGCATGACCAACAACCCTTAAACACCAGATTTGACAGTAACTCAAAATTTATGGATGCTTTGTAAATTACCAAACCTGAGGCGACATAAAGCTCTTTCGGAAGTAGTCATGCAAAAGGTTCAAAGGCTGTGAAAACTCTTTTGTCTTACGCCAGGCCAGCCCAATGTCCATTGTTGGAATTTCAACGTCAGTTGGCACTGTTTCAATACGCCGCCCTTCAAGAGACCACGGACGATAAACCATATCAGATAAAATTGTGACGCCTTGTCCATTTGCCACAATGGACCGTACAGCCTCAACTGATGAAGTTCTGAGGTGAACATTTGGCCGGTGGTTCGTCAAACTCCAATACTTCATTGTTGTATGAGCTGCTTCGTCAACAGTGAGCATAATATAGTTTTCGTGTGCAACCTCCTCAAAGGTTGCCTTTTTTGAACCTACGAAACTGTGCCCGCTGGCAACCCAAAGACGCCGCGAGGATTTTAGTAAAGTTTCGGTTTCAAGCTCTGGGTTGGTCAGATTTGACGTAAGTACAACGGCCATATCAAACTGATTCGAAAGCAAGCCTTCTTCGATGCTTTCGCGGTTAAGCTCGTGGAGTTGGATATCCAACCCTGGATAAAGCTGCGATAAGCGATTCAAATGGTAGGGCAAGAAGTACCCAAGGACAGTATATGTTGCCGCTAAGGAAATTCTGCCGCTGACGACTGAACGCCTTTGGGTAAGTATTTTTGCTTCACCGACCTTTGCGAGGATATCTCGCGAAGATGCTAAGAATTCGCGGCCAGAATCCGTTATTTCCATTCCATGCGATGCTCTTTGAAAAAGAGTCGCACCAAGCATGCTTTCTAGCTCTTTAATGGCGCTCGTAACTGACGATTGAGAAATGGATAATGCTGTAGCCGCACGGCTGACTTGTCCCAACTCGGCTGTAGCGATGAAATATTTGAGGTGGCGGAGATTCATTAGTGTGCCTTGAAAATTAGATATACAAAGCAGTATTATCATAAAAACAGATTTATGATAGAGTCTTATGTTTGATCAGTGGAAGTTTGGTGCTTCCTGCAACAGATATCGAGTAGACAGGAAGTATCAAATTTTTCGATACACCTGTAGCACATAATAGAATTATCAATTTAAAGATACCCGAGCTAGCGTTGCCTAAACGAATCTAGGGAAAATCTCATGCGTGAAATTGTTGATCTGAATTGTGACATGGGTGAAGGCTTTGGCCAATGGGCGCTTGGGGAAGCGCCGGACGAAGAAATCATGTCTTTAATCAGTTCGGCTAATATTGCGGCAGGGTTTCATGCAGGTGATCCAAATTCGATGGATCATGTGGTTAGGCTGACACAAACATATGGTGTCGGCCTTGGGGCTCACCCAGGGTATAATGACTTACAAGGTTTCGGGCGGCGCTATATTAAAGCCAGCACTGAAGAACTGGTGAATGATGTCGTCTATCAAATTGGCGCCATACGGGAATTTGGACGGCGCTACGGCGTGCCTTTACAACATGTCAAACCGCATGG
>CAZMMG010000249.1:0-3764 GCA_964567355.1 uncultured Neptunicoccus sp. | reverse complement strand
AGATTACTCTGAGCGCTTGCATTCCCTTGATCCGCAGCCTTTCGATACCAAGCAATCGCCTCTTCATGGTTCTGCTCAACGCCGTGTCCATAATCGTACATGTCGCCGAGATTGTTCTGAGCAGATGCATTCCCCTGGTCCGCGGCCTTTCGATACCAAGCAAGAGCCTCGTCATAGTTTTGCGCAACACCTTGCCCATGGTCATACGCATAGCCAAGATTGTTCTGAGCGCTTGGATTTCCTTGATCCGCGGCCTTTCGATACCAAGCAACAGCTTCCTCATAGTTTTGCGCAACGCCTTGCCCATGCTCATACGCATAGCCGAGATTACTTTGGGCCAGGGCATAGCCTTCAGCGGATAGCTGGTTATAAATATCAAGGGCTTCGCCATATCGTTTTGCCGCGTCCAGCGCGCGTGCGTACTGAAACCTTATCCGCCGATTGTTTGGAGCCGCCTTTAACGCAGCTTGGCAAGCAGCCACGGCATGTCCGAAATCGACGGCATCAAAAAACACACCCCTTATGCTCGGTGGGTTGTCTGGATTCCCCGGTTTTGCGGCAAGTTCATCACAGCGTTGGATCAGATCTCCCTGTACGTCACCGGCACTCGCCGCAAGCGGAGACACACAAATAACAAAGGAAATAACACTTGGTAAACAGCGCATGACCATCCCTCCGTGCGAAGGCGATCAAAGCCCTGAAAGAATTCGGCGCTGCCCCATATCGTGTAGGGGTCCACGTGCAGAGCTATACTGCCAGTCGCGGATTTATGGCGGGACAAAACCCGCCGCTACCGCTTAAGGTATGCAGATCATCGTTATTTGTAAAGAGATGTCTTGTCTCACGTTTTATGAACGCCCCGCCAAACGACGGGTAACAGATTGATGTAGCCTTTAAAATAGCAGTGCAATAGTATTCCAAATTGACACCTGATGTTGAATAGTATCCGCCTTAATCAAGCTTTCTGCAATGCCTTCACGGCGGCAAAGCGCAGAGATGCTTTCTTCGCCGCGAAGGCCAGCCAACACAATGCGGATATTCTCCTCGGCTGAATAGGTCTGTCTGGTCTTACGGCGAATGTTCTTCACCAATTTATCTGCAGCCGCTTTGCTGTTTCTGGATTTCTTGTTCATCTTCACTCCTTAGTGGTTTCGATGAACCAGAAATCCTCCGTTAATTAAATACCCAATTCTGTCTCACAGGTGCTGACGTCAGACAGTATATGTAACATGCTGATAACACGCAGTTAAACCACACTAAACTTGCTCTGTCAGAATATCGAAGACTGTTTGGCTGGGACGGTAGGACTCGAACCTACAATCTGCGCTACCAAAAAGCGATGCCCTACCATTAGGCCACGTCCCAAACTCGGGGTTATTTACGCCGAGAACCTTGGGTTCGCAAGTCAAAAATTGCACCAATGCATTGCTTGTGCCGAATTGGCTTTCGGACTAAGCGGGAGGGCATGAAACACTATGATGTATTGATTATCGGGGCCGGGGCCGCTGGCATGATGTGTGCGATCGAGGCTGGTCGGCGTGGGCGTTCCGTGCTTTTGGTTGATCATGCGAAATCCGCGGGTGAAAAGATTCGCATTTCGGGTGGTGGGCGGTGTAATTTTACCAACCTGAATATTTCCCGTGAAAAATTCCTGTCGCAAAACCCGCATTTCGCGTTGTCGGCTTTGTCACGCTACACCCAATGGGATTTCATTCAGATGGTCAGGGATGCAGGTATTGCCTACCACGAGAAAACTCTGGGCCAGCTTTTTTGTGATGGGAAAGCAACACAGATCATTGATATGTTGCTGGGACATTTGGATGCCGCGGGTGTTGATGTAGCGCTTGAAACCGAATTTCTGAACATCAACAAAACAGACATGTTCGAGGTGCAGTTAACCGGTGGCTCTGTGAGTTGCCGCTCTTTTGTGGTGGCTTGTGGGGGCAAATCCATTCCGAAAATGGGGGCAACCGGGTTGGGGTATGAAATTGCAAAGTTCTTTGATTTGCCGCTTGTGGAGCCGCGCCCGGGCCTGGTTCCCCTGACATTTGCAAAGCAGGATTTGGCTCCGATTGCGGCGATGTCTGGCACCTCGGTTTTCGCCTCTGTTACCCATAATAAAACCAGCTTTAACGAAGGCTTGCTGTTTACCCATCGTGGTCTTTCGGGGCCCTCAATCCTGCAAATATCGTGCTATTGGCGCGAGGGCGATAGCCTGTCCGTTGATCTGGCAGTTGGTCAGCCGATATTGCAGGCTTTGCAAAAAAAACGTGCGGAATATGGGCGCATCGCAATACACACTGCTTTGGCGGAGCATCTGCCCAAGGCACTGGCGAATTTCATTGTGACAAATGCGGGGCTTCAGGGCAATCTTGCGGATCAATCCGATAAATCGCTACAACGGTTAGATCAAGCGGTTCATAACTGGCAGATTAAGCCGGTAGGGTCGGAAGGTTACCGCACGGCCGAGGTTACATTGGGCGGCGTCGACACGGATGCGCTGGATGCCAAAACCATGCAAGCCAAATCAGTTGAAGGGCTGTTCTTTGTTGGCGAAGTGGTCGATGTCACTGGCTGGCTGGGCGGATACAACTTTCAGTGGGCCTGGTCATCGGGCTGGATGGCAGGGCAAGTGGTTTAGGGGGCTATTTTGGCATGACGGGGTAGATGTCCCGAATGGGGCGCCTAGCTAACATAGGATATTGCTTTGCTTATTGTTAATATCGCTGATCCGTAAGGGGTAAAACCACCCTAGTCGCCTCTAAGGGAAAGCGGATGTTTGCACATTATATAACGGAACATTTTTCCCGCAATAGTCCGCCCCACCAGGGGCCTAATCCTGTTGATACGGCAGCGGATTTTCGGTTAGTGCCAATTGTGCTTCTCTGGCAAACCTTTGACACAGATCCGATCTGATTTTGCCGCGTGGAAAAAAAATCATAAACGGATAGGAAATACCGGGTCGAAAGGGCCTGATAACAATACCGTGGGCTTCCCAGAACCGTGCTGAAAACGGTTCCAGAACGGAAATGCCGATACCTTGCGCAACCATACTGTAAGCGATCGCGGAACGTTGCGTGCTGAAAACGATATTCGGCTTTTCGGGCATTGATGCTATCAGTTTTTCATGGCCGCTCCAGTTAAAGCTTTTTTCCGGATGCAGCATGATGAAATCCTGCCCGCTTAAATCCCCGGGGCCGATCACTGGCTTTTGCGCCAATGCGTGACCGATGGGAATGGCACAAATGAATTTCGCATCCGCCAACGGAATTTCGGTCACATCCCCGGGGCTGACCATCGCGTTGGAAAAGGCAATATCCGTGGTGCCGTTACGTAGTTTGTTGAAAATCACACTTGGGGCGCGCACCGTGATAACCGCCCTGAAATCGGGATGTTTGATCTGAAACCGGCGCAAAACTTCGGGAATGAACGACATCGCCAATGCTGGTGTTACACTGATGTTAACCTTGCCGCCCCGTTGTTCACGCACCCGCCGGGCAAAGGATTGCAGGCGGGTGATGCCAGTATAAACCCGCTGCATTTCTTCATATAGAGCGATGCCTTCGGGTGTCGGGGTCACCCGCCCCTTTTGCCGCTCAAACAGTGAAAACCCCAATGCCTCTTCCAGTTTTGACAAGCTGCGGCTGACCGTGGGTTGTGATGTCAGCAGCATCTCGGCGGCACTGGTCAGGGTGCCGCATTCGATCACGGCACTGAAAATCTCTAGCTGACGTTGGTTCATTCAAAGTCCTATCTATATCAAT
>CAZMMG010000248.1:0-3769 GCA_964567355.1 uncultured Neptunicoccus sp. | reverse complement strand
AGCGGGGCGATTTCCGGGGCAGTTTTGGGCCCTGCGACACTGGCCAACCCAAGCTAACAACGCAGTCCTGACAAAAAATCACCTTGGCAGGGGCTAAGAGACTCGAACTCTTGACCCTCGGTTTTGGAGACCGATGCTCTACCAACTGAGCTAAACCCCTATAAAACCAAAGTGATGTTCAATTACGCAAGCTTTTTGAATATTGCAAGCGGCAACTTCATGTTAGGCACCAATAAAACCATATGGGGGCGCTCTGGTCAAAACTTTCATGTTGTAGTTAACATAGTGTAAAAATACTGGAGTGCTTAAACTATGACCCACGTTTTACGTTCCTGCATTGAACCGCCCAAGGTTAAACTTGTCACGCAAGTGTGGGGCCCTATCCAATCCCTAATGGCAGCAAGGCGCAATATTCTTGAGATCATTCCTCTGGCTGCAACCAAGCAACCGATTGTGTCGGGGCAAACTGGCAGCGTGCGCTGGCATATGGTGATGCAGCCCAAAGCTATCGGTCGTATTTTAAAAGAAAATCTGGATATATATCCCAAATCGAATGTCACCAAAAACATCCTGAAGCCAGCCATAGGCGAAAGCCTGTTCGTTGCCGAAGGCGCACATTGGCGGTGGCAACGTCGTGCTGCATCGCCTGTTTTTACCCATCGCAACATCAGCAATCTTGCACCGATCATGTCAGCGGCTGCAGACGCCGCTTGCGGGCGCATAGGGGGGGCAAACGGGCCTGTGGATGTTTATGAAGAAATGGTGGCTGCTACATTCGAGGTGATCTCGAATGTAACTTTCAGCGGTTCCAACGCCATGGACAGTGCAAGTGTACACCATGCGATCAACCGCTATATCGATCAGACCGCGCGCATATCCCTGTTCGACATCATTGGCATTCCCACTTGGGTGCCGCGCCCTTCACGGCTGTTTCAACCCAATGCTTTGAAACGGATGAAACAGATTGCCGATACGGCGATTGAAACCCGCAAGCAGCATGGGGCCAAGCCGATCCCCGATTTGCTGGATTTGTTGCTTGAGGGCAGCGACCCTAAAACAAAACGCCAAATGAACAAAACCGAATTACGTGACAACCTGCTGACTTTCATTGTCGCGGGCCATGAAACCACGGCCCTGACTTTGTCATGGGCCTTATATCTCTGTGCCTTTGACCCATCAGTTCAAGACAGGCTGCGCCAAGAAGCACAATCGGTCTTGGATGGCCGGATGGCAACGGCGGATGATTGCACCGCCCTACCCTATACTGAACAGGTGATAAAAGAGACCTTGCGCCTGTATCCCCCTGCCGCTTTTGTGGCGCGTACAGCTCAGGCAGACGATGTGTTATGTGACCGCAAGATCAAGCGCAAGGACACGGTCATGCTGCCGATCTATGCACTGCACCGCCACCATGATTTGTGGAAAAATCCGGATCAATTTGATCCTGATCGTTTTGCAAATGACTACCGGCCTGAACGTTATTCCTATCTGCCGTTCGGCGACGGGCCGCGTATTTGTATCGGTGCGCAATTCGCCATGATCGAGGCCAAGATCATTTTGGCCAGCTTGATCTCGCGCTTCAAATTCGAGCGTATTGCAGGGCGCGACCCCAAGCCCGTAATGGTTTTGACCCTGCGTCCCGAAGGCGGGGTGCCGTTGCAGGTTACCCGGCTTTAGCTTTGGGCATATCGGCGCAGATGCCGCGTAGGTCTTGCCACTCGGATGCTGACAATATCGGCACGAAAGCCTTGTCCTTGATGGTATCAGCGGCTTTCGCGGCTTTGGCCCGGCCCACCATATCTGGGTGACTCGCCAGATGTGACAAAAACCCCGGTTGATCGCCGAATTTCTTATTCAGTTTACCGAAAAAATTTGCCATCGGTGTTGTGGGCAATTCGGCTTTCGCCATCAATCGGTGGGCATATTTGTCCGCGCCCGCCTCTGCGGCTTGGCTATAATCCGCGGCAACCAGTTTTTCGGCCACGACCAGTGCCGCAGCCCCGCCTGCAAAATCGCCGAAAACCAGCCCCAGAATGCCAACCGATCCTGCCGAACGCAATGTCAGGCGTGTCGGGTCTCGGTTAATCACATGGCCCATTTCATGACCCAGAACGGCGGCCACTTCTTCAGGGCTGTCAGCAGCCTGAACAAGCCCGTCAAACAGCACGATATGCCCACCCGGAACCGCAAATGCATTGGGCATTTTATGATTGAAAACCTGAATATCCAACGGATACGGGCTATCAACAAAGGGCTGAAGCCGCGCGGTCATTTTATCCAAAGCGGCGCGACCTTTTGCCCCTTTGCAAGCCAAAGAGATGTCTTTTCCGTAGCCGCCCAACAGGTTTTCGATCTGTTTCATACTGACACGACCCAGTGCAATTTCGCGTTCCACAGGTACCATTGTAGCCAGCCGGTTTGCCAAAGCGGGAATGATCACAAACATGATCAGGACAACCGAAACAACCGCCCCCACACCCCACAAACCGATGCGTTTCCACGTGCTGGAGGAAATGTCCGATTTATTCAGATTCGGAGCCATATTTTTCAGCCTTTGGGCCAGCGCCTTATCTGTAACATCCAGCCGCCCAAGGCCGCTTATGACCCTCAGAGATAGACCTGTTTGGCTGGCCATATCCGTAACTTTGCGCATATCGGCATAGGCCCAGTTTACCGTGCCATTCAGGCTTGGCGCCGTAAGGGTAAGCCCGTTCCGATCAAAGCTGATCTGCACGCTGTGTTCACATGCTGTCTTGCCATCATAAAACTTTCCGACGGCGGGTTGCAAAGCCTCAGGCATCTAAAAGCCCGCCCCGACATCCAGCGCATCGGCAAAGCCTTCGGCCTCGATCATCTCATCGCCTTCGCGTTGCGATACATCGGCCAGTTTTCCAGCGTTCCATACTGATGTAACAGAGGCATAATGTTCCAAAATCGGTTGGGTAATGAAAATCAATGTTAAAATCCCTATGATGACAAACATGCTGATATAACCCAGCCCCATACCGACAATGACACTTGCGGGCATATCTCCTGTGCCAAAATCAACCCCGCTTAACGCAGCATTGGAAAGAACCCCTAATATTCCGCCGATCAGGCCCGCGATCAGCGGCGCCAGCATGGATATGATCAAACCACCCAGAAGATAAATACCGATGATACGTGCGGTTCTGGGTTCCGAGGTGAAATGTATATCATCACCCAGTTTCTTCTGACTGGTCAGAATGCGGAAGCTATGAACATTGTAATAGGCAAAACCGATATAGAACCAGATCATACCGATAAAAAGCAGCAGAGCACCCAATATACCCAAAGCAAAATTGCCGTTCAATCCTCCTTCATAAGAGTTTGACCATGCACTGACACCCACAGCCACAACACCAACCAGTGTGATTGCAAGCCCCAGCATGATATGCTTCATCGCCGGATACAGCGATTGCCAGCGGCCCTCTTGCACAAATGGTGCGGTACCAAACCAAGTGCGGTCTGTTTTGTATTTTTCCAAATAAAATGTCTGGCGCGGCAATAGAATGCCCAATGTGACAAAGGTCAGCATCCAATGCCCTATGGCACGCAATGTATAGCCCCAAGCGGCTTGATCCGCGCCAAAACGGATACCTTTCCATTTGGTACGTGACAACATATAACGCCGGGCTCGGTATTGCGCGTAAAAGAACAACGGGGCCAGTGCCAGAAATACGGCATAGGTCAACAAAATACCGCGCACCTGACCAGCTTTCGGGTCGACAGTATCGATCAGTGACATGCC
>CAZMMG010000247.1:0-3782 GCA_964567355.1 uncultured Neptunicoccus sp. | reverse complement strand
TGTTTTGTGGAGTACCGTGCCGATACGTTTCTGGGCGGGTTTGTTCGTTGTAGAGAATTTGTAATTGGTCGGACCCCCAGTCGGGCGGGTTGTCAGCGGCTGGAACATAGCGGATTGGGGATGGTGCGTGACGGGGTCGGCACGATCGTGACCAATCCGGATGAAACTGAACTTGGTGATATTTACGCAATGCGCCTGAAAATGGCCGAGCTGATCGGTGTCATGTCGCCGCGTGAAATCACGGATGCACATATGGCAAAAGCCGCCAAGCTGCTGCAACGGGCTGAAGCTTTGATCACGGATTACAGTGCAGCCGAATACTGGCAGATCAACCACGCGCAACATGCGCTTATTGCGGATCTGATCGGCAATTCGGTTCTGCGTGAAACATGGGACCAGCTTTATTACCGCTCGGCACGGTTCTGGTACCGAGAAGCCAGCCGCGCCCCTGACGGGGTGGCCCAAGATCTGGTGGCGGAACTTGGCAATACCGTGCTGGCCTTACGCGAACGTGATATGCTGGCAGTCGGTTATATTCAGCGCAATTTTATAGCTTATGGCTTTGCGCGGTTGAAATCCGTGCTTTCGACTACTTCTTTGCTGTAGTTTTTTGGCCAGCCGGTTTTTTGGCCGCAGGTTTTTTCTTAGCTTCAAGCGCATCAATGCGTGCCATCAGGGCGGCATTTTCCTCGCGGGCTTTTTGTGCCATCAGGCGCACGGCGTCAAATTCTTCGCGGCTGACAAAATCCCGGTCTGCCATCCAACGGTCGACAAGTGATTTGACGGCGTTTTCAGCCTCGCCTTTTGCACCCTGAGCTACGCCCATTGCATTAGTCATCAACTGGCTGACATCTTCGAAAATTTTGTTACGGGTTTGCATGATTTCTGACTCCATTAAATTGTTATGCTCTATATGGGGTCTTATGCCGGAAAAGCCAAGAGAGCAGCTTGACAACGCGGCCATTCGCACGACTTATGCGATTTATGTTTATATCACATCTCATCCCGTATCCTAATATCGACCCGATTCTGTATTCAGTCAATCTGCTCGGTTTTACCATTGCCATTCGTTGGTATGCCTTGGGCTATATCGCGGCATTTTTACTGGGCTCATGGTGGTTCAACCGGTTGATCCGCAAGCCTGCAATCTGGAAAGACGGCACCGCGCCGATCACATCCCCGCAAATAGACGATTTGCTGACATGGATGATTATCGGCACGATTTTGGGTGGGCGTTTGGGCTATGTGTTGTTCTACAATTTTGATTATTTCATCGCCAACCCTTCGCATATCATTCGCGCTTGGGAAGGCGGTATGTCATTTCACGGCGGGTTTTTAGGGGTTGTCACGGCGGCACTTCTATTTTGCCGCAGGCACAAGTTGAATCCCTGGGCTGTGGGTGATGCGATTGCATTTTCTACCACGTTTGGCCTGTTTTTGGTGCGCATTGCCAATTTCATCAATGGCGAACTATGGGGGAGGCCGACAACCGTACCCTGGGCGATGGAGTTTCCGGGCCATGCAGCACAAACCTGCCCGGTCTGGTGGCTCGAAAGCGTTTGTTCGCGCCACCCGTCACAACTTTATGAGGCGGTTTTGGAAGGCGTCGTTCTGTTTCTTGTTATCGGCTATTTTGTTTTCAAACGTTACTGGCTGAAAACTCCGGGGCAAATTATCGGCGTATTTTTCATCGGCTACGGCACTGTGCGCACATTTGTCGAGGGCTTTCGCCAAGGCGATATGCAGTTCACCGGGCCTTCGAATCCTTGGGGCCATGTGATCCGTTTTGGTCAGGGTTTTGACAGTTGGGGGCTGACCATGGGCCAAGTCCTGTCAATCCCGATGATTGTCGTCGGGTTGGCTATTCTTCTATACACCCGCAAACGGGCATGATTGATCTAAGTGCGATACTGCTGAGTCAAATCGCGCGTTCCGGCCCGTTAAGCATTGCGGAATTTATGACCCAATGCCTGTTGCATCCCGAGCATGGCTATTACACCACGCATCAGCCGTTGGGCGCGGCGGGGGATTTTGTTACCGCCCCCGAGATCAGCCAGATGTTTGGCGAAATGCTGGGGCTATGTCTGGCGCAAACCTGGCTTGATCAGGGGGCGCCTGCGCAGTTTACTCTGGCCGAGCTTGGCCCCGGGCGGGGTACTTTGATGGCGGATATTCTGCGTGCCACGCGCGGTGTTGCGGGGTTTCACGATGCCGCTAATATCGTTTTGCATGAGGCCAGTCCAAGTTTACGCACCATCCAGCAAAAAACCTTGCAGGGCTATGGTGTGGCATGGGTGCACTCTGTCACAGAATTAGCGAACCAGCCCTTGTTTCTTGTGGCTAACGAGTTTTTCGACTGCCTGCCGATCAACCAGTATATTCGTACCTCAGAAGGTTGGCAGGAACAAATGATCACGGCCAAAGACGGGGCTTTGGGCTTTATGTTGGCGCGTGCGGCACCGGTTGAATTATTCGAAGATGCCGCCTTGGGGACAGTGCTTGAAACCTGTCCGGCGGCTGCGGCGATTATCGCCGATATAGCGCGGGTCATCGCTGATCATGGCGGCGCGGCACTGGTGTTGGATTATGGGGATTGGCAGCCAGTGGGCGATACATTGCAGGCGGTAAAAGATCACCAAAAGGTTGACCCCTTGCAAAATTGCGGTGCGGCAGATTTGACGGCGCATGTGAATTTTGCTGCGCTGGAAAAAGCGGCAAATGCCTTTGCCCAAACCAGTCCGCTAACCCCGCAAGGGGTATTTCTGGAACGGCTTGGCATGACCGCGCGGGCGCAATCATTGGCGGCACAGTTGCAAGGCGCGGCACTGGAAAATCACATCACGGCACATCGCCGCTTGACCCACCCCGATGAAATGGGGCAGCTTTTCAAGGCACTTGCGATAACGCCAAAAGGGGCAACACAACCAGCGGGGTTCGATATATGACGCTTGAAATATTGACCAGTGATGCCTTATCCGCCCAACATGGATTTTTTACCCGTAAAGGCGGGGTCTCGACGGGACTTTATGCCGGGTTGAATTGCGGATTGGGTTCTAATGACGCCCGCAAGGCGGTTCTGGACAATCGCGCATGTGTGGCAAAGACTTTTGCGCTTGAACCGTCAGATTTGCATTCTGTTTATCAAATTCATTCTGCGGATGTGGTCACGCTTGATGCTGCCGCTTCCAAAGATACCCCCAAAGCGGATGCAATGGTGAGTGCAACCAAAGGCATTGCTTTGGGCATTCTCACCGCCGATTGCGCGCCTATATTGTTTGCGGATGAAAGCGCGGGGGTGATCGGTGCGGCACATGCGGGCTGGAAAGGCGCATTGGGCGGGGTTGCAGGCGCGACGCTTGATGCGATGGAACGCCTAGGCGCAAACCGCGCGAATGTAAGTGCTGTGGTCGGGCCTTGTATCAGCCAACGCGCCTATGAGGTTGGCCCCGAGTTTTTTGAAGATTTCATCGCTGAAGATACGGCTTATTCGCGTTTCTTTGCTCAAGGTGCAGGCGAAAGAATGCAATTCGATTTACCGTCTTTTTGCCTGCACCATTTGCGCAATGCAGGCGTGGGCCATGCCGAATGGACTGGCCATTGCACCTATTCTGATGCGGATCGATTCTATTCGTACCGTAGGGCCTGCCACCAAAATGAAGCGGATTATGGCCGGCTTATTTCAGTGATAAGCTTGTAGCGACATGGCTGCGTTTTTATGCTATAACACTCCTGTATCAGGAACGTTGTGAGGTTGTGATGAATATTGGTGCTTTATTAGCATA
>CAZMMG010000246.1:0-3819 GCA_964567355.1 uncultured Neptunicoccus sp. | reverse complement strand
GATGTATATTCGTTGGGCGGAAAAGAAGGGCTATAAAGTCGAATTGCAATCGGAAACCGCCGGTGAAGAGGCGGGGATCAAATCCGCAACCTATAAAATCAGTGGCCATAACGCTTATGGCTGGCTGAAATCCGAAAGCGGGGTGCACCGTTTGGTGCGCATATCACCCTTTGACAGTGCGGCCAAACGCCATACGTCTTTTTGCTCGATCTCGGTTTACCCGGTCATAGACGACGCCATTGAAATAGAGGTGAACCCCTCTGATATCCGCGTTGATACTTACCGCTCGTCAGGGGCGGGCGGACAGCATGTGAATAAAACCGACAGTGCCGTGCGCATTACCCATATACCATCGGGGATTGTTGTGACCTCTTCGATGAAATCACAGCACCAAAACCGTGATATCGCGATGAAAGCCCTGAAATCGCGACTTTACCAGGTAGAGCTGGATAAGCGTAGTGAAGCGGTTAATGAAGCCCATGAAAACAAGGGTGACGCGGGCTGGGGTAACCAAATTCGTTCGTATGTTTTGCAGCCTTACCAAATGGTCAAGGATTTGCGTACCGGTACAGAAACATCGGACACCCAAGGGGTTCTGGATGGTGATCTGGATCAGTTCATGGCTGCGGTTCTCGCGCAAGACGCCGTCGGCAAAAGCCGTGGTGAGGCCAATTACGAAGTTTAGGCAGGATCGCAAAAATAAACCCCTTATTAAAAGGGGTTCATTTCGTTTGAATGTAAAATAAGCGCAGCTGTCGGCCTATTGGAAATCAGGATGTTTTTGGTGCTGCTTTTGCAATGGTTTTGGCATTTGACAATGGGTCGTCCTCGCGGCGGACAGAGCCTTCAAAATGCGCACCACTTTCAATTGCGATGGTTTTGTGGACAATGTCGCCTTCTACCCGTGCCGTTGCGGTCAGGCGTACTTTCAATCCGCGTACCGTGCCTTTGACATGACCGTTGACCACAACATCATCGGCTATAACCTCGCCTTTGATCCGTGCTGTTTCACCGACTGTTAAAAGATGTGCACGAACATCGCCGACAATTTCACCTTCGATTTGAATGTCGCCGGATGTCTTGATGTTGCCTTTGATAAACAAATCCGTCGACAATAAAGATGCCGGCGGTTTGGCTTTTGGTGTTACCGGTGACGGCGATGAAGACGCGGACGAGGAAACATTGAGTTTACCGGCAGCCGAGGTTTTGTCCATAGTCGGTTTTGGTGTTCCCGGCCTTTTAGCAGGTTCGTTGATTTTACTTTTAGAAAACATCATTAGCAGCCTTTATATATGGTATTGCGTTTACTGGTTTACCGCCTATGCGGATTTCGTAGTGAAGGTGAGAGCCGGTACTGCGACCGGTATTACCCATGGCGGCGATATTATCCCCGCGCGATACTTTTTGTCCCAATTTTACCTTGATGCGGCTTAAATGGGCGTAATAGGTTACAAATCCCTGCATGTGTCTGATTTGAACCAGATTGCCGTAACCGCGTTGGCGTCCGGCAAATATAACCACCCCGTCGGCGGTTGCATAAATTGGCGTGCCAATGGGGGCGGCGAAATCGGTGCCGTTATGCTGATGCCGTTTCCCAGTAAAAGGGTCTCGCCGCGCACCAAAACCGCCAGTGTAGCGAAAGGAGCTTAGCACTGGCATAGAGAGCGGCACTTTATTGCCGGCAATTTTCAAAAGGTTCACCCGATCAAGGGATTTCAAAAGACTGTAAGCGCGTCTTGAATCCGGATTATAGGCGGTACCTTTGGTGGAAATGGTCAGCTCGGTCAGGGGGCCACCCGAGCCAGTATAAGTTTGGCGAACATTTCTTAGCAGGGCTTCTGAATTGATCCCCGATTTCCTAAGAACGCGTTCAAGCGGGGAAAGCGAAACGGCAACAGCGTCCTCTAACTGACTGAAAATTTGATCATTTTTAAGTTGAGCCAGTTCGGCATTGAATTGCAAATCTGCGGCAAGTTTTTCGGATTTGGCTGCATTTGAAGCCAAGCGTTGGCGCACATCAACGGATGTGTTTAATTGTTCCGACAGGACACTTAGGGTTTTGCTTATCTCTTCAGCCGCGCCCACACTGGTGGATTTATTACCGCTGGCTTCTTGTAGTTCGGCCAGCATGTTATCGGAATTTCGTATGGCAACATCACGCGCTTTTATCGCCGATTGAAGCTTGGTTTGTATGATTTTCAAACCTGTCGCAAGTTCACGGCGCTGTTCTTCTGCATTCAACAGATCGGTTTGTTGTTGTGAAATTTGGTTCAGGGCAACATAGAATTGTTCTTGTGCCGCTTGCGCTTCAAGCGCCCGGCTGTCGCGCTCTTTGGAAAGTGTGTTGATCCGCATTTCATATGCTTGTTTTCGATCATTTGCCTGATTGCTGTCAGAGCGGGCTTCAAGCGTATTGTAGCCTAGGATCGCAGAGGCAATGATTATCCATGAAAAACTTGCGGTCGCCAAAAGGCCTATAAACATCTGTGTTCTGGGTTTTAACGTCAAAAATTTTGTCGAGCGATCCGTGCGGATGTAAATCCGTTGTTCAGGCAAATATTTTTCCAGGGCAGTTTTCATGCTTTTCGTTCACCGCTTGTTTGCTGTTACATTGCGTCCCTTCTCCCGAGCCGCGAATGTAATATTTACTAAGCAACATTTCCGACGCAATCAACAAAATAACGGGTGCCGCCGTGAATTATGTCGCTATTTTATGGTATCAGGCGATTTTATGCTTGTTTTCGTATCCTGACCCCGGGGCCGCCCAGCCTTTTCTTTTACCATTGGCCAGTAAAAATCCGGGGGAATGCCCGCTTCGGCACGTTTTTCATCATTAAACGGTGGTTTCAAACCGCTTTTGAAATATTTTTCAACCAAAGCATGAAAGCTGTCTTTCGGGTCTTGATCGTATCGGCCACATAAGAAGTGGAACCATTTTGAACCATAGGCCACATGGCCGACTTCCTCTGCGTATATCACCTCTAGGGCCGTGACCGTGGCGGTATCCTTGACGCTTTTGAACAGGTTTATCATTCCCGGTGTGACATCCAGACCGCGGGCTTCCAACACCATCGGAACAATGGCAAGGCGCCCGATGAAATCCTGGGCGGTATCGGTTGCTGCTTGCCACATGCCCGCATGGGCTGGCATGGCCCCGTAATATGATCCCATATCTTCAAGCCTATCGCATAACAAATTGAAATGTTTGGACTCTTCCGCTGCCGCTTTAACCCAGTCATCATAAAACCCATGTGGCATTTTTATATGTGCGAAACGCGGAATGATATCCCAGTGCAGGTCAACCGCATTCAATTCGATATGTGCGATGGCATGCAACAAAGCGATGCGCCCTTCAACGGTTCCGGTTTTTCGATGCGGTACGTCCCTCGGGGCAAGCAATTCCGGTTTTTCAGGGCGCGCAGGGTGCATTGGTGCTTGTACGCTCCCAAGAACCAGCGGATTACCATCGTTTACGCTTTTGATCCATATTTCAGCCGCCTTTAGGGAAATACGGGTTTTTTCACGCCCATCAGGGGTTGCTAAAACTTGACATGCCAATTCTGTCAGAGTGGGCGTGTAACTTGGCGGTTTTTCTCTGATATCGAACAATTTACACCTCTTATGCTGGAGTTTGTTGGCAAGACTGTTTATCAATGGTGCGTAGAAACAAATAGCGTTTGAACGAAAAGATCAAGCGCCGTTCCATGGCTAGGGAAGTTTCCCATAATATGAGCGCGAAAGGCGACGAAACACCTGATACCTCGGTGCCCAAATCCGCTTTGGGCATGTGGCTTAAGCGTATCCTATATATAATTATGG
>CAZMMG010000245.1:0-3821 GCA_964567355.1 uncultured Neptunicoccus sp. | reverse complement strand
GGATTTTCCAGCCGTCTCAGTCGTCCTCATTCATACCGTCCTCGATACTGAAAATCGGGTAGTTATTCACAAGGGCGGCCAGATATTCGGCGTTTTCTTCAGACGTGCGTTTTTCGCCTTCGCCTTTGTAATTGTAAACCCCGTCGGCGTAATATTCAGAAGCGGCGCAATCCAGCGCTAAAACAATATCTTTACCCGGTTTATAGCCTGCTTTTTCAATGGCTTGCATGATAAAATCGAGGGCTTCTGTGGTCGAACTTAAATTCGGTGCAAAGCCGCCTTCATCGCCGACACTTGTGGAATGGCCTGCCGCTGCCAGCTCTTTTTTCAGGGTGTGAAATACCTCGGCCCCCATGCGGATGGCATCACGGATATTTTCGGCGGCGATGGGTGCGATCATGAATTCCTGAATGTCGATCGGGTTATCGGCGTGTTCACCGCCGTTTATAATGTTCATCATCGGTACGGGAAGCGTGCGTGCGGATGTACCGCCGACATAGCGGTAAAGCGGTTGGCCCGAAAGTTCAGCCGCCGCTTTTGCCACCGCCAATGATACGCCCAGAATTGCGTTGGCGCCGAGACGGGCCTTGTTCGGGGTGCCGTCCAATTCGCACATGATACCGTCAACCTCGACCTGTTCCAGCGCATCCGCGCCGATCAGGGTCTCGGTGATTTCGCCGTTCACCGCATCAACCGCTTTTAGAACACCCTTGCCCATGTAGCGCGTTTTGTCACCGTCACGCAGTTCCACTGCTTCATGGGCACCGGTCGAGGCACCTGACGGCACGGCTGCACGACCCATGGCACCGCTTTCAAGTGTCACGTCGACTTCGACCGTGGGGTTGCCACGGCTATCCAGAATTTCGCGGGCGAAAATATCGATTATAGTGCTCATGTTCAGTCCTTTTATTTATCTGATTTTTTGCTTGGAACCCCGTAGAGTTCCAGTCTGTGGCCGCGCAAGCTGTAACCCAGTTTGGCGGCAATTTTTTCTTGCAGTTCTTCTATTTCCTTGTCGACAAACTCGATGACTTCACCTGATTGTATATCGATCAGATGGTCGTGGTGATCACGCTCGGCATCTTCATAGCGGGCGCGTCCGTCACCAAATTCGCGGCGTTCCAGAATGCCGGCTTCCTCGAACAGTTTTACGGTGCGGTAAACCGTGGCAAGCGAGATGCCTGCGTCCACCGCAGAGGCACGGGCGTAAAGTTCTTCGACATCCGGGTGGTCGGTGCAGCCTTGCAAAACCTGCGCGATCACCCGGCGCTGTTCGGTCATGCGCAGGCCATTGGCCTCGCACCGCGCTATGATGGTGTCTTTGCTCATGGTTTGCGTCCTTTATACCGCCCTTTTAACCCCTGATAAGGGTGGTGCAAGTGCGTTAACGTTAAAGCATCCCTAAAATGTAAACGTGCCCTGCATTGTTCTTACAGCGGATCCGTGCACTGTAACGGCGTTGGGCTGTTCATTTTTGATGGTTGTGGATACTTTTATCAGCGACGGGCGGCCCATTTCAATGCCTTGGGTGATTTCCAATGTCTGTGCTTGACCTGACAAGGCGGTAAGATATGCCCCAAGGGCGGCTGATGCGCTGCCTGTGGCGGGGTCTTCGGGTATGTTGCTTAAGGGGGCGAACATGCGGGCTTGAATGCCGGTTGGGGTTTTTACATATGCGAATGTGGCAAATAGATCGACGTTGCTGGCGTGTTGTTCTTCCCCACGCCTATAGGCGTCCGTTACTGGGGTGGCCCTTGCTAATGCATCAAGACTTGTAAGTTCGATCATCACGAAGGGCAGTCCTACGGATACCATTATCGGGGCGTGGTTTTCAGTGGTGATCGCGTGTTTTGGCAAAGACAGGCAGTCAGCGGCCAGACCTATGTCTATACTGTCCAGCTTTTGCAACGGAACTGTGGTGGTGAAAGACGCCGTTGCAGGTGAACCTTTAGAGACTTCACATGGGATCGGGCCGACGCCAAGTTCCAGAACCATTTGACCCTTCACAGCCAAATCCGACAGGGCAATGGCGGTGCCGATTGTGGGATGACCCGCGAACGGAATTTCGTTTGTGGGGGTGAATATCCTGACCCGCGCGGTATGGGCTTTATTCGTGGGTGGATAGACAAAGGTGGTTTCGGAAAAGTTGAACTCTGCCGCGATGCGTTGCAAATCAGCTTCCTTTAGCGTGGTTGCATCTGGAATAACCGCAAGCTGATTGCCGCCAAAGGGCGTTTCTGTGAAGACATCGTAAACAAGATACTCGGTCATCACAGTAAATCCGGTGAGCGGCCCAGCCTGTTGGCCAGGGGGGCGATGGTCAGGCCTTGGATGATGATCGAGAAGATCACCACCATGTAGGTTGCGGTCAGGATGATCGGTTTCCATTCATTGTCGGGCAGGGTCAGTGCCAAGGCCACGGATATGCCGCCTTTCAGCCCGCCCCATGTCATGATCGGGATCACGTCGGATGTAAAGCTGCGGAAGGGTTTTAGCAATAACAGCGGTATGGTCACTGCGGCGGCGCGGGCGAAGAGCGCAAGTATGATGCACAGGATGCCGCCCCATATGGCGTTTACGTCGAATGTGACGGCAAAAACCTCGATGCCGATGAGCAGGAACAGGATGGCGTTCAGTATCTCGTCGATCAGTTCCCAGAATTTATTTAGATACAGGCGGGTTTGTTCCGACATGCCGTGTTTCATGCCGACGTCGCCGATGAAAAGCCCAGCGACAACGGCCATGATCGGGCCTGACATATGCAGGGCGACCGCCAGTTGGTAGCCGCCAAAGGCAAGCCCGAGGGACAATAGCACCTCAAGCGAATAATCGTCGATGCGTTTCATGATCTGAAACACCAGATAGCCCAGAACTGCGCCTAAAATGGCCCCGCCGATGGCCTCTTGTACGAACAGGGTGATGGCTGCCACGGCGCCCATTGCATGATCTTCGCCTGACGGGAAAGCCAGCCCTGCAAGGATCAGGAACACCACATATCCAACCCCGTCGTTGAACAGGCTTTCGCCGGCGATTTTGGTTTCCAGCGATTTGCGCAGGTTGGCTTCACGCAAAACGCCCAACACGGCAACCGGGTCTGTGGGGGTGATCAGTGCGCCGAACACCAGGGCCACGATCAACGGTGTGCCGGTGATCCAGCTAAAGCCGTAACCGACGATAGCGGTGGAAATGGCCACACCGAGGGTGGCCATCAGCAGCACCACCCAGGCCTGTTGGCGCAGGTCGCTAAGTTTGACGTGAAGTGCGCCTGCAAATAACAGCAAGCCCAACATGCCTTCCAGCAGGGCGTTGGAAAATTCGATATTATGGACGATTTCGCGAATGGCACCCGCCGCGTTCAGGGTGGGGAATAGGGCATCAACCGCCATCACCGCCACCGAGGCCAGAAGCGCCACCACAAGGATGCCGATGGACGACGGCAGCTTTAGAAACAGATAGTTGACCGCGCCGAACGCGCCGGCAAGGGTGATTAAAAGCGAGGCAACTTGCAGGATGGTCATGGATTTTCCTTCGTGATTTGCCTTGGTGTACCATTTGTGGGGGGAAGGGGGATAGCCTAAATTGAGATTGGCGGATTTAGGTTAGCGCGTTATTTCAATTGCATTTTTATTTTGGGTTCCTGATGGATCATCCCAAATTAATTCAATAATTTCTGTCTTTTATACATATCTCCGCACCCACGAGACTAAGGAGAAACTCGTATGTCTTCTTCTTCTTGAAAAAAAAAACAAGAAAAAATAAGACACAGAAAATAATGACAAAAAATATAATAATGAAAAAAGACACAAATAACAACTAATATA
>CAZMMG010000244.1:0-3825 GCA_964567355.1 uncultured Neptunicoccus sp. | reverse complement strand
AAGGAGACGGAGCCCCCCAGGACCTCAACGAATGCGCGGGTCGGCGGCGTCGGAGTGGGGTAGGAGCCAGCTGTAACGGATCAACCGCAAGGTCGGGCAGCCGATGGCAGCCGTCATCCGGCGCACTTGCCGGTTGCGGCCTTCTGAAATGCTGATCTGCAACCAACTGTCCGCCACGGTTTTGCGAAACCGCACCGGCGGGGTGCGGGGCCACAGGCCACTTGGCTCGTCCATGCGCGAAACATCCGCAGGCCGCGTCATCCCGTCCTTCAACCTCACCCCGTCCCGCAATTGCTGAATTTGAGCCTCCGGCGGCACGCCTTCGACCTGCACCCAATAAGTTTTTGCAGTCTTGAATTTCGGATCACTGATGCGACTTTGCAGGCGGCCATTATCCGTCAGCACCAACAGACCTTCGCTGTCCTTGTCCAATCGCCCCGCCGCATAAACGCCGGGCACATCAATAAATTCCGACAGAGTTTTGCGCGTTGACCCTGTCGTGCCCTTATCGGTGAATTGCGATAACACGCCGAAGGGTTTGTTGAACAGAATGATCTTGGTCATCAGGCTGTTACCCCGCCAAACGCTTAGCTGTGATAATCGCGATAGCCGCGGCAACGGCTTCGGTTATTTTCATCTCTGTCGTATCAATCAGATGAGCGTCATCTGCTGCTATCATGGGGGCAATATCGCGGCCTGCGTCGCGGGCATCACGCAGCTTCACATCCGCCAGAACCTGCATCAGCGTGATATCCGCACCCTGTGCTACCAGCTCTTTATGCCGCCTGCGGGCGCGCACTTCTGCGCTGGCGGTCACAAACATTTTCACATCCGCATCAGGGCAGATAACCGTGCCGATATCGCGCCCGTCCAGAACCGCGCCGCCGGGCTGTCTGGCAAAGGTTTTCTGAAACTTCACAAGAGCTTCGCGCACCTGCGCGATTGCCGCCACCTTGCTGGCTGCTTCGGCCACTTCCGCGCTGCGCAGATCATCCGCCAACAGGTCTTCAGCGGTCAGGCCACGCGCTGCGATTTCAGGGCTGTCCCCACGCGTTAAAACCTTGTTGCCAACGGCGCGGTACAGCAGCCCGGTATCAAGATGAGCAAAGCCGAAATGTGCTGCAATCGCGCGAGCAATCGTGCCTTTGCCGGATGCCGCAGGCCCGTCTATCGCAACCGTGAAACTCATCTGTTGTCCCGGTTTATACAAGCCCCTAAGTCATTCATAAGGCTTTCAAAGATCGGGAAACTGGTGGCAATAGCTGCGCCGTCATCAATCTGGACAGGCTGCTTTGTGGCCAGTCCCATACACAGGAACGACATGCCAATACGGTGGTCGAAATGGGTCTGCGCGATACCGCCGCCTTTGACCTCGCCGCCTTGTCCATGCACGATCAGATAATCGTCACCCTCTTCGATGGTGACACCTTGCGCTTCCAATCCGCGCGCCATCGCATCAATACGGTCGCATTCCTTGACCCGCAATTCCTTGATCTCGCGCATCACGGTTTTTCCGCTGGCAAAAGCCGCCACGGCCGACAAGATCGGGTATTCGTCGATCATGCTAGGCGCCCGTTCAGGCGGCACTTCGATGCCCTGCAATTGACTGGCTTTCACCCGCAAATCCGCCACCGGCTCGCCGCCTTCTTCACGAGGGTTTTCAAGGGTTATATCCGCGCCCATTTCCATCAGCGTTGTAATCAATCCCGCCCGTGTCGGGTTCAGGCCGATGTTGGGCAATAGTATGTCCGAGCCATCCACGATCAAAGCGGCACAGAGCGGAAATGCTGCCGAGCTGGGATCACGCGGCACCGCGATGGTTTGGGGGCGCAATTCAGGCTGCCCCGCTAAGGTGATCTGATAGCCTTCAGCGGTTTCGACCGTCTCAATATTTGCCCCAAACCCGCGCAACATCCGTTCGGTATGATCACGGGTTTTGGCCTTTTCGATTAACACCGTATCGCCCGGCACATTAAGCCCCGCCAACAATACAGCCGACTTGATCTGGGCCGAAGCATGCGGCGATGTATAGCGCACCGGCATCGGGTCTCGCGCACCCACAAGCGTCAATGGCAACAGCCCGTTTGCACGGCCAACGGTTTCGGCACCAAACAGAGCCAAAGGATCGGTGATCCGCCCCATCGGACGCGAGCGCAAGGATGCGTCACCGGTAAAGGTTACCGTGATCGGACAGGTTGAAACCGCGCCCATAATCAGGCGCACACCAGTGCCCGCATTGCCGCAGTTGATCACGTCCTCAGGCTCGCCAAAACCGCCAACACCAACACCGTTGACCCGCCATTCACCCAAACCCACACGCTTCACATCCGCCCCAAGGGCCGCCATGGCTTTGGCGGTATCCAGAATATCGTCGCCTTCCAAAAGGCCGCTGATTTTGGTTTCGCCAACCGCCAGTGCGCCCAAGATCAGGGATCGGTGCGATACAGATTTATCACCCGGAATTTCAGCCGTGCCTTTAAGCGGGCCGGTTTTGCGGGATGTCATCGGGATGGGGGTGCCGTGGCCTGACATGGGTCTTCCTAATCTGTTTCGTCTTGCTATAGCGGATACAGCCAAGTCGGTCTATTGCCAAGCGGTCAGAGTTTTCGAAAAGTCATATAATGCGGTGTGCGGCCTTCACGCAGGGCCTTTTGCTCGTAACGGGTGGAATACCAGTCGGGCCACGCCACACGCCAGTCGTCGGCAGTTTCGGCCAACCAGTCAAAATCATCGCGAGCCGTCATCTGCTCCATGGTTTGGCGCACATAATCCTTAATGTCGGTGGCGACGCGAAATATCGCGCCAGACCGCAAACAACGCGCAAGCGGGTTTAGGTGTTCGGGGGTCACAAACCGCCGCCTGTGGTGGCGTTTTTTCGGCCATGGATCAGGGTACAAAAGAAATGCGCGGTCAATGGAGCCAGTTGGCAGGATGTCCATCACATCACGGGCGTCACCGGCATGGAGAGTAATGTTTTTCACTCCCGATGTACGGATTTTACCCAGCAACATACCAACACCGTTGATATAAGGCTCGCAGCCTAGAAACTGAACATCGGGGTTTTCAATCGCCTGATGCACCATATGTTCACCACCGCCAAAACCGACTTCCAGCCAAACCGGATGATCACCAAACTGGGCTTGCATATCGATCTTGGTGCGTTCGGGGTTTTCTTCCCAAGACACATTGGGTAAGGATATTGCGCCCAAATCCTCGGCAACATAGCCCTTTTGCGTGTCTTTCATGTGCTTGCCCTTCAGGCGGCCATAAAAGTTACGAAAAGGGCGGCTGGTGGGTGTATCTGTCATGTTGTCACTCCAAAAAAGAGGCCCCAATAATTTGGAGCCTCATTATCTTTTCAACAGCACGCGATCAAGGGGCGATCAAACCGCTTTTTTCAACGCTTCAACCAGATCGGTTTTTTCCCATGAGAACCCGCCGTCATTGGTAGGCTTGCGGCCAAAGTGGCCATAAGCTGCCGTGCGCTCGTAAATAGGACGTGTCAGTTGCAGATGGTCTTTGATGCCTGTCGGCGTTAAGTCCATAATTTCTGCCACGGCTTTTTCGATCTCGGTTTCATGCACTTGGCCGGTGCCGTGCGTGTCGCAGTAAATCGACAAAGGTTTGGCGACACCGATAGCATAAGACAACTGAATGGTGCAGCGTTCGGCCATGCCGGATGCCACAACATTTTTCGCCAGATAACGCGCTGCATAAGCGGCCGATCGGTCAACCTTGGTCGGGTCTTTACCGGAAAATGCGCCGCCGCCATGGGGGGCTGCACCGCCATATGTATCAACGATAATCTTGCGTCCGGTCAGGCCC
>CAZMMG010000243.1:0-3862 GCA_964567355.1 uncultured Neptunicoccus sp. | reverse complement strand
TGTCGGCTGAGGCGGCGTATAGCGCGCGTGTCACTTTGGCGGAAACCGTTGTGTGATCAACAAAAACACTACCCGCATCCATACCCGCAAAGGCCCCGTCATCGCCCAAACAAACCGAGCGCAAATCATCGTCATTGCCCACACAACACATTACAAATTCAGCACCTTTTACAGCCTTTGCAGGGCTTGCCGCCGCCGCGCCGCCATGTTCTGCCACCCACGCATCCGCCTTGGCAGCCGTGCGGTTATAAACCGTTACATCGTGGCCAGCCGCAGCCAAGTGTCCCGCCATCGGATATCCCATAACACCCAAACCTAAAAATGCCAGTTTTGTCATTGTTCTGTCCTTATCTAAAGCCAAACACGTTGGCTATTTCGATACCTTGTCCGCTGCGATAACAGCTGCAGCCTGCTGCCCCACCTCGGGGAAGTATTCGTCTATCGCCAGTTTGAATTCGCTCAAAATACGCGCCACCTGCGCCACCGTCAATTTGTCAACCCAACCGCCATAGGTGCCGGTAGAAAAAAACTTGTCCATACCGGGGGGCTTTTCCCTAAAACCTTGTTTGCTTTCCTGTTTTTGCATCGCGCTAAAAGAGGTTTCCTTCAAAGCTTTTTGAAACCTGTCATACTCAACGGGCACTTGCAGGAATTTCAGCAGGCCCTTATAGGCAGTTTTCGGGTTATCGACCATGTCCTCATAGCGCATCAAATGATGCGGCAAGCCCGGCGCCTTTGTCCAGCTTTGAATATGATCGTCCCAGCGTCCCAACACCTCGATGATACCGCTGTCAGTTTTGCTCAGGTTCAACGGGTCGGACAGGCGGTCTATTGATTGATCGATTGAAATGCTGGAATGGCGGGCAAAGGAAATTGCCACATCGAACGGGTTGCGAATGATGCAAATCGCCGCCGCTGTCAGTTGCGGCGGGATCAAGTCAATATCGCCCACACGGTCTATTTTGGAATGGGTTTTCACAAACCTGTTACCGGGCGTCGAGCGGGCAATCATTTGCAAAACTCTAGGCCGGAGCCTGATCCAGTCATCGAAATCCGTACCCGAAAAAACCTTGCCCGCCGCTTTGTCAAACCAGTCTTGCCGCACATCCGATGTGGTGATCGAGGACAGCTCGTTTATCGACAGGCTTTTACCTGTGGGTTGAAAATAATTACCCAAAAACGCCCGCGCCCAAGTGTTCCCCGATTTCGGGAACGAACCGATCCAAATGATATTTTGCAAGCCGTTCATACCTCGTACCCGTATTTTTTCATCACCCGTCCATGATCGCGCAAAATCTGTGCGACCTGATCGTCGGTCAATTCGGCCTTCCATTGCCCGGCTTTGCCCGAGCGAAAAAAGCGTTTCTGATTTTCAGAGTTTTCCACAAAACCAGTTTTGCTTTCCTGAGCCTGCAACTGTTTGAACTCGGAAAACCGTACCGAACGTTCCAGCCGGTCGCGGTCTTCGGGCAGGCCAATGTGGCGCACCACGCGGTCAAATGCCTCATGCGGGTCTTTCAGCATATCTTCATAGCGCAGTATAAGTACCGGAAATTTCTTTTTGGCCTTTGCCCAGCCGACCACATGGTTCGACCATGTTCCCAGAAATTGATACATGCTATCATCGGCACCGGTCAGGGTGTTGTCGCTTCGGGCAATACCTTCGATCGCCTCGTCCATTGTATTGCCGTAATGGCTGGCATAGGACACAATCATATCCAGCGGATTTCGCAAAATATAAACCGCCGAGCGTGTCAGTTCCGGCGGGATCAACCGCACGCCGTATGCGATGCCGTTTTCGCAGTGGGTCTTAACCGGATTGATGTCCGCTTTGTTATTAACGATTGCCTGCAACACGGCGGGCCTGATGCGGGCCGCTTGCACCGGGTTGGTCGGATCAATGGTCTCTTGCGTGACCATGCGGTAGGCTTTTGAATTGGAATCGCCGATGCCGACCCTATGAACCTGATTGATCGGTACCGGCTCTTGCCTGTTATAAACGTAATTTGCCAAAAAAACCCGCAACCAAGTGTTGCCGGATTTCGGATAAGAAGCAAGCCAGACGATCGATTTCATGGGGTACGGTTCTTTTGATTCTGCTAATGCCCCTGCATAGCAAAAAGGGAGGGCAAAAGCCCCCCCTTTTTTTAATCTATATCAGGTAGGTGTTCTTAGAATGAGAAGCTTGCGCTTACACCAACAACAGTACCTTGAACATTGCCTTCAGCAGCATTGCCTGAAGTGAATTCAGTATTTGCAATCATAGCACCAACTTTAAAGTTGCTAGCAACTTTATATTTAACAGCCAATACGTATGTTTTCAGGTATTCGTTTGCAACAAGACCAGCATTGTCACGGTTCATACCGTGGAAGTAAGTCAACGAGTAAGAGATCGGACCATTTGAATAGCCTAGACCTACGTCGTATGAGTTACCGTCTTGCGCAGCTGTGCCGTCTTGTTCTGCATAAGAACCGCCGAATGTGAAGCCGTTTGAACCAATGTTCAGACCTGCGCCCCAAACTTCAGGGTTAACAGCACCAGCAGGTGCGTTTGCTGTGCCGTAACGGGCAGATGCATTCACATCAACACCACCGAAAGAACCGCTGTAGTTTGCAGCAATGTCAACGATGTCTGTAGTGGTTGCATTGTTGTCGATGGCACCGTTGCCTTGGCCAGCATCACGTGCGTAAGACAGACCCAATTGCAGGCCGGAAAAACGTGGCGAGAAGTAGCTGATACGTTGCGCATCGTTGTTACGGGTGTTTTCAACATATGTTGTCCCCAAAGTACCACGGAAAATGTCACCGCCGGCACCAACACCTGAATAAGGCACAAAGGCTGTCATCGAGCTTGATTGTGCGTAAAGTGATGACACGTCAGGGGCAGCTACTGTCATTTTATAGCCAACCGAGTTTTCCGACCCGATGATGACTTTACCGAAATCTCCGGAAACAGTCATGTATGATTCGTCGATTTGGTCGCCGTTTGTGTTACCTTCAAGCTGAACGTCTACGGCGATTTTGATGCCGTTGTCCAAAGTCATCGACGGTTTGAACCAGATCTCTGCGTTTTGTTGCAAATCCACACCGTTGAAGTCTGTACCGGTAAGATTTGTGTTGTTACCTGTAACGTCGACATATGCGAATGTGGTTGTGTAGTAACCGCTTACATTCATCGTCACGCCACCGGCTGTGATCGGCACAGCATTAGCTGCACCGGTGATGCTTGTCAGCGCCAAGGCTGATGTGCAAAGTAGTGTCTTTTTCATTATCCCAATCCTTTTGATTTGAGCATGTTGCCAAAAATTAGCAACCTCGTTTTCCTGATCCTTCGGCATATCGGCGAGCGCCTGTTAGCTTGAAACCAGAGTGTTTAGTCACAGGCGCACCCGCTTGGATGCGTCCCGTTGCACACAAGAATTCACATTCCAGTGTCATAGACAAATCACAGAAAGGTGAGCGATGCATTGAACCGAAAAACCGTTACATCCCTGCAACAGAATGTGGCGGAGGCCGAATTAGGGCCGCTCACACAGCCAAAAGCGGTAACATTAAAGTGAACAGCTCCGCCTGTGACGATATTTTGCATTTGCGGTAAAGCTGCTTGCGAAACACTTTTACGGTTTGCGCGCTGATCCCCAACTGCAGGCCGATCGATACCGAAGAATGCCCCCGCAAAACCAGCATTGCAACTTCCGCCTGCCTTGGACTTAAGGATATGCCATGCGCCTTTTTGACTGCCACCATCAACTTGGCCCGCATATCGATTTCCGTATAAGTCCCGGTTGAATTCAACCCCTGCCAATGGCTTTCCACCAAAGCGGTCACAACCGGCACCATCCGTGCCGCCGTTGCCAGCAAC
>CAZMMG010000242.1:0-3899 GCA_964567355.1 uncultured Neptunicoccus sp. | reverse complement strand
GTGCCCATACGGTGCCCTATATCGAGGTCAAGAACAATTCGGCGCGGGTTGAACATGAGGCGACGACATCTAAAGTGGATGACGAACAACTGTTTTATTGCCGCCAACGTGGCATGGATGAGGAAGAGGCTGTGGCACTGGTGGTGAACGGCTTTTGCAAAGAAGTATTGCAGGCATTACCAATGGAGTTCGCCATGGAAGCGCAGGCTTTGGTGGCGATATCTCTGGAAGGCAGCGTCGGTTAAAATTATTGGCCGGATGGCCCGAATATACAGGAATAATGACATGTTAGAAATAAAAAACCTTCAAGTCGGTTTGGAAGACGAAGACAAACAAATCCTTAAGGGGATTAATCTGAATATCGGCGAAGGCGAGGTGCATGCGATCATGGGGCCGAACGGGTCGGGTAAATCCACCATGTCTTATGTTTTGGCTGGCAAAAGCGGTTATGAGGTTACTGGTGGTTCGGCAACGCTTTTCGGTGCGGATTTGCTGGATATGGAAGCAGAGGAACGCGCCGCAGCCGGGTTGTTTTTGGCATTTCAATACCCGGTGGAAATCCCCGGTGTCGGCAATATGACATTTTTGCGCACTGCCGTGAATGCACAGCGCAAAGCGCGCGGCGAGGTTGAACTGACGGCGGGCGAGTTCCTGAAAGTCGTACGCGCCAAAGCTAAAACCTTGAAAATTGACGCGGATATGCTGAAACGACCTGTTAATGTCGGCTTTTCAGGCGGTGAGAAAAAGCGCAATGAAATCCTGCAGATGGCGATGCTGGAACCGAAGATGTGTGTTCTGGATGAAACCGACAGCGGTTTAGATGTGGATGCGATGAAACTGGTCGCCGAAGGCGTGAATGCGCTGCGTGACGGCAAGCGGTCTTTTCTGGTGATCACCCACTATCAGCGCCTGTTGGATCATATCAAACCTGATGTTGTGCATATCATGGCGAACGGTAAAATTATCAAATCAGGCGGGCCTGAACTGGCACTTGAAGTTGAAAACAACGGCTATGCCGATATTCTGGCCGAGGTGGCCTGATGGCGGCGATTAATCCGAAGTTTGACGCAAGTACCGCTTTGCTTGCGGCATATGTGGCCCCCGATGGGGCCAAATGGGCGCTGGATGCGCGGGCCTTGGCGGCCGAGAATTTTCACCGCATGGGGGCACCTGTTAAGCGGGACGAATACTGGAAATATACCGACCCGCGTGGGTTCACCACAGTCCCAACACCGACTGCGGCCCTGTTTGATGCCAATGAAGACTTGATGTTCAGCAATATTGACCGGGTCAAAATCGTTTTTATCGACGGGAAGTTTGACGCGGATCAGTCCGATGATCTGGCCCTTGCAGGGGTGAAAATAGAGCTGTTGGCAGATGTCACATCGAAAGATATCCATTGGGCAAAAGATCTGTTTGGATTATTGGAGGCGCGGGGGCAAACCCCGGTAGAGCGGCCTTTGGCGGCCCTGAATACGGCTGTGGCCACGCAGGGGCTGGTTATTCGGGCGACAAGGACGGCGGCAAAACCGATCTCGATACATTATTACCACAACAATGAAACATCCGATGCCATGGTGCATCATTTGGTGAAAGTCGAACAAGGGGCCAGCCTGACCATATTGGAAAGCGGGCCGGGGGCGGCACGGTTCAATGCGGTGATGGAAGTGGATGTGTCTGACAAAGCGGAATTTCACCATATCCGCACCCAAGGGCGCGATCATCAACGGCGCACCGCCACCCATATGTTTGGACGTTTGGGGCAAAAAAGCGTTTACCGCTCGTTTACCATGACGGCAAACGGGGTTTTGACCCGTAATGAAAGCGTGCTGGAGTTTCTTGGTGATAATGCGCAGGCAACAGTGGGCGGGGCCTCTGCCGGCGATGGTCGCGGCTTTCACCATGACGACACCGTTTTTATCACCCATGCATCGCAGCACTGCGAAAGCCGCCAAGTGTTCAAGAAAGTGCTGCGAAACGGCGCGACGGGTGTGTTTCAGGGTAAAATTCTGGTTAAACAGGCTGCACAGAAAACCGATGGTTATCAGCTTTCACAAGCATTGCTTCTGGATGATAATTCCAACTTTATGGCCAAGCCAGAACTAGAGATTTATGCCGATGATGTGGTCTGCTCACATGGGGCAACCGTGGGCGCGATAGATGAAGATGCGCTGTTTTACCTGACCTCGCGCGGGGTGCCAAAAGCACAGGCGCAAGATATGCTGGTGCTGGCCTTTCTGGGGCAGGCAATAGACGAGATCGACGATGATGCTTTAGCGGCACGTATTCGCGAACGTCTGGTGGAATGGATGGAGCGCAGAAGCGAATAATGTCACTGGTCGGCGATATAATGCGCGCTTACACCGCGCCGGGGCAAGCTATGCAAGTGCAACTTGACCGCGGTATAGGTGAACCGCAAACGCTGTTTTACAACATGCTGTTTGGTGCCATGAATCTGATTGCCAATTTCCCGCGTATTGCGGCTAATGCCCCGGATCAGAACATCATGGCAGGGATGATGGCAGGGCTTTTTATCGGCTATATTTTTTTCATGCCGTTGATGCTTTATGGCCTTGCGGCTGTCATCCACTGGGTGATTCTAAAACTTGGCGGGCAGGCCAAATGGTCTGAAGCAAGGCGCGCTTTATCTTGGTCGGCTGTGGTTACTATTCCGTTTGTTCTGCTTGGGGGTGCTATTTATACTATAAATAACAGCCTGTTATCAGAATATACCAATGTGATTATAGCGGCGATATTTTTATGGCAGCTTTATATAAACTTCAAAAAAATAGAGTTTAAATAAAATAATCCCCATAATTTCGCCATATTCTATGGCTATCAGTCGTTGTTAGTAACCAGTGTAAGTGTAGCGTAAAGGAGTGTACCCTTGAGTATGCAATCAGAAGCCTTCCGTGGCTATAACGGAACTTTTTCCACCAACCGCAGCCGCATGTTAGAACGTATTTTTGACGCATGGTTTGATATGCGCAGCTCGTGTCGCCGTTTGATCGCCGAGAATCCCAGCGAGGGCCGCATTGTCTTTATGGTGGTGCTGTCAGACTTGATCTTTTTTCTGTCCTGGACAATTAAAACCGTTGTTGCCCCGATGAGCAGTGCGGCACATCTGATCCCCATCGAAATCAGTTTTTGGCTGATCGGTGCTTTGATGGTAAGAACAGCTTTCATGTATTTGATTTCATTTTTAATATTCTGTGCCACCAAAGTTTTCGGGGGACAGGGAAGTTGGTATGAAACCCGCGTTTGCGTTTTTTGGGCAGCTTTGGTTTCCGCCCCGTTCGGCTTTATCGCAGCTTTGGTGACGGTCAGCATGTACGGGATGGAAGACTATATCCCTCTGTTCCGGAACGAGAGGATTTCATTGCCGCCCTATTGGTTGGGCGTGATCCCATTTGTCTGGTTAATCTCTGCCGGTATTTCAGAGTCGCATAAATTTAAAAATTCGTCTCCGGTTTTCATGGTCATGACTATGCTTTCGCTTTTCGGCCTGATAGGTATATTTTACATGAAAGCAAACGGAGCGGTTTAAATGCAAACACTTGGGGTGGGCGGCCTTTTGCGGCTTGCGGTGGAAACACTGCAAAGCCCGAAACGCTGTTTGCGAGTGGTTCTTGATTTTGTAATCACGATGCCGGAATTACTTCAAATAACCGGATTTGTTGTGGCAATCAGCACGATACTGACGGCGCTTACTCCGGTTCCCCCGGAGATGACAATTGCACTGGTGAAATGGCTTTATGCCAATGCTCTGGTGCTGTTTGTCATTCAGTATACAGTTTTTCTAGGCATGGCAGGCTTGATCACGGTTGTCGGGCAAATGTTTCAGGGCCACGGAACTTTTAAAGAAGCCCTGACTGCAATGGTCTGGTTACAGTTTATCG
>CAZMMG010000241.1:0-3906 GCA_964567355.1 uncultured Neptunicoccus sp. | reverse complement strand
GGACAAGGGACGCTCGATGGGGGAATAACCTGCGCGAAACCACGGGGGCGTGGAGGGGTGGGGGGGGCGCCAGTATCGCAGACGACCCAAGCCTGAACGTGCGCCTGCAAGGCTTGGGGAACCGCCATCCGGTTCGCATTATCATCGACAGCAACCTTGCAACCCCCGTTGACAGCAACCTGGGCCGCTCGGCAAAACAGACGCCCGTGTGGTTATGTCATAAAACCGATGCATCGCAAAAAAAATGGGAAACCGTTGGGGCTAAACTGATCCCTTGCGCGGCCGAAGGTGCACATCTGTCACTATCCGATGCGCTTGCAAAAATCGCCGATCAGGGCATTACACGGGTATTTTGCGAAGGCGGTGGCAGGTTGGCCGCAAGCCTGATCCAGATGGGCTTTGTCGACCGCCTGATCACGATGACCGCAGGGCTGGCCATAGGGGCAGACGGCATCGCCAATTTGGCCGAACTGGGTGTCGACAGGCTGGATCAGGCGACCCGCTTCAAACTGGCCTCATTCAGGCGCATGGACGATGATTTGATAGCCGAATGGCATGCAGATTAACGCCACAAATAAGCGTAGCTGGCAAAGGCCCCCTGAAGTTTGGCCAGTAGCCGCATGCCCACCCCGGTTTTACCCCTCATCTGACCGCGCTCAAACCGTTCCAGAATAACCTCGACCGGACAAGGCTTACTGGTAACAGGATCCCAATAGCGCGGGTAATCAATCAAGCAGGCGTGGATCAACGCGGCCAGCTTTGGGCGGGCGCGGCGCCGGCTTATAGGCGCGGCCTTATCATTGGTCAGCCCCCACCCGCAATAAAACGGCTGGCCGTAACAGGTGACGGGTATGCCGCGCAAAAGGGCTTCGAACCCTGCCAAAGAGGTCATCGTGGCCAGCCTGTCCACCTGTCCCAATAAATCGGCCATATTGCTGTTTTCGGCCACATAATCGGCCATACCATCCGCGTTGATTATCCCTACACGCAAGCCCGCTTCCACATCCGGATGCGGTTTATAGACGATATAGGCATCGGGATAATCCTTGCGTACGGCTTGCAGCAATTCGAGATTGGTTTTCACCGCACCCGCGCCTTTTTGAATAGAGGCATCGTCCTCGACCTGCCCCGGCACCAGAATGATCTGTTTTCCATTCACCGCTGGCAATTCTTCAGAGTGCTGCGCCAGATTATATTTGGTCATTTTCAATGCCACGATCCGCGCCTTTACAGCTTCAGCCCGCACCAAATCCGTTTTCGTCAAATCACCGCTTGCATTGATCAGATGTTCCAGATCGCTGGCCCTTGTGGGGTCATAATAAATCCCCGCCGCATCAAATGCTAAAGACACCGGGGCTACCAGATTTGCCCCCAGTCCGACGGAACGCAAAAAACCGTCTTCAACCCGGGTCAAAGGCACATCCGCCTTGGCACATTCCGCAGCCAACGCCGCCGTCTCATGTCCTGCCCAAACCAAAACACGTCCCTTGGTTTCGCTGGCAAGACTTATCGCTTGCTTCACATCATCGCTAAATCTTGGGATTACACCTTGCCCCGATAAATAGCGTTTCAGAAACCCGCGCTTCCAAAGACGCATCCCTATACAAACGGCTTGCGCCTGATTGTCCTGATGTTGCCGGGCTTTTGCATGCAATGCCAAAGCCGCCACACTGAAATCCGCCGCACGGTCAAAATACGGATCATACCATTTCGAATAATGCAAATGCGTTGCCCAGAAAAGCTGTGCAGGCGTTAAGCGCAGTTCCTTTTCAGGCGGCGGCCCGCGATCATGGCTTAGGCCCAGCCCCGCATAAAATGGCCGGCCAAAAACATGCGGCCTGTGACCTGCAAATATCGCTTCCTGCCCCATTTGCGAGGTCACACAGTAAACCTTGCGGGCCTTGTCAAACAGGATTGCAGGGGAAAGGGCCGTGCTGATCAAACCCACCTGATCATTACAGTCAATTTGCGAAAAATAACCCCGCCTCAAACCCGCAATGGTTTCGGGATGGGTTTTAATCAGGATTTTATGATCGGGGTTCTCGGCTTTGGCGCAGGCCAGCATTTTGGCAAAATCAGCGGATCGCGCACAGACCAACCGGATTGCGGCATCGTCCAGAGTTTGATCGACAACAAGAATAAAATCTTCTTCTAAATCGAATGGTTGCTCAGTAAAATCATTATATTTCGACAGGTTCAATCGCTGCATAAGGGCCAGTTGGTCGGCAGCGTTCCCCTGCTCTTCTTCCGACAATTTCAGGCTTTCTTTTAGCAAACCATCCAAGTCACATGCGCGGCTCGTGTCAAAATAAATACCGGTCTGATCCAGTATCAATCCAATAGGCGCATCGCCTTGCCGGCCAGTTCGAACCGATCGCAAAAAAGCGTCTTCCACAGTGGTAAGCGGCCTCTTTAACCATGCCGCCAGAAACATGCCGCGTTTGGCAACCTTTGTGCGCCCCCAAACCACAACCGCATCGGGATCAGCCAAAGGCAGCCCAAAGCTTAATCGCCAGCCATGGGCCTTTAAAATGCGATGCAGACGGGATTGAAACAGAAAACCAAGACTATAAGCAAACAGGCGCGACCGGATAGGTTTTCGGGGCGCACCTGTTTGTTTGGTCATTTCAACGACTTAGTTGCCTGATATAGTTTGAATTGAGGCCGCAGCACCGATGGTACCGGTCAGAACGCTCAGAGATTTCGTCCACTGAACATAAGGTGCTTCGGTAACATAAAGCGTATCTCCATCGCGAATTTGGAAATCACGACCCAGGAAAATGCCCGTCGGCTTGGTCAAATCCAGCACATAAGCAAAGCGTTTCGGTTCAACAAAATCATTGCGCCCCAGAACACGGTTGGCAAACTCAGCCGTCTCGTCACGGAAGATAAACACCCCGGTCGGATCAGCCAGATTACTGTTCAATCCGCCCATATAGGCAATCGCTTCTATGGCAGAAATATTAGGGGCTGGGAACTCGACCAACGATTGCGAACCAGTAGCCCCTAGGGCTGTAAAGCGCCGTTTATCCTGTTTTATCAAGATGCGGTCACCGGGGCGCAAAGCAATGTCCTGTCTGTTACTGGCATATAGGTCTTCCAGCCAAACCGTGCCTTTATGTTTGCCGCGAATAACCGTCACACGGGTGTTTTCAGGCGGGGTTGTGACACCGCCCGCTTTGGCAACCATGGAAGACAGTGTCGAAGTTGATGCTTCAATAGGGTAAACACCTTGTGCAGCCGAACCGACGATCGAAATAGTCGAGCCATCGCCCGGCGCACGGCGCACAATAACTTGTGGGTCGGGTGTTTGGCTGTCAAGTTTACGGGTAATGATGCCGCGCAGCCCTTCAGGCGTATTTCCCGAAGCCTTGATCCGGCCTGCATAAGGCACAAATATATAACCAGCCTGATCCACTTGAAGCTGGGTCAAGCTCGAGGGCGCACCTGCGACGCTCAAAAGACCGTCTTTGACATTTTCGTAAATCGTCAAGGTCAAAGTATCCCCCCGACGTATGGTATCGGCCCCAATGCGACCCGCACGTTGAAAGGCTGCGTCGAAGCCAACTGCTGGGGCTTTTTCGGTTGCCTGAACAACCCTGTCGTTCAAGGTCACGATATAGGCATTGCCCTGTCTTTGGACGCTGCCGGCATAAATTTCTTTTTTCTTCGGGCCAGAGCGTGGCAAACCACAAGATGCAATTACAAATACCATGGTGAATAAGGCCATATTTCTGGCCCAAGATTTACTGCGACGTGACATGTAACCTGCCCTTCTCGTCTAAACTGCCTCGGTTTTTTCTTTGCAATCTAATCAACTACGAAGAATTTTACCAGTAATTGTTTGATTTAGCCGTTTCCCAGCATCAACTGTTGCACAGGGGCCGCGCTTGTGTCTTTCAATAT
>CAZMMG010000240.1:0-3907 GCA_964567355.1 uncultured Neptunicoccus sp. | reverse complement strand
CGGCTATCCTGCTGCGTCTGGGTGTGAAACGCGACTGGGATAAGGTCGACGACGGGCGCGGCGGCACGCAGTTTGCCAATATCGACGCCTGACGCCAATGGACGTTCTGGGTCAGATATTGTTTTTTTCTGATCTGCCTTTGTGGGACTGATATGCAACTAAACGAGATCAGATATGAAGGCCAACCGCCCATAGATGCCTACGGGCCGGGGTTTTTTCGGATACAAGGGGCCGTGCATGAAGGGCCGTTGGCGATTTTACCGAGCGGCCTGATTGCTTGGAGTGGCTTGGATGACTGGGATGCGATACTTGCGGCTTGTGCCGATTTCGATGTAATCTTTATCGGGTTGGGGGCGCAGTTAGCGGCTCTGCCTGTGACGCTCAAAACCGCATTGGATGAAGCCAGCTTGCCCTATGAGTTGATGGCGACACCGACTGCATGTCGCAGTTACAATGTGCTGTTGTCCGAAAAACGGCGGGTGGCAATCGTAGCTTTGCCGATCTAGGATCGAAAGCAACCAATTCTGCCTCTGGTTGTCTATATTACAACCGTTTAACAGCATAGGAGAACTCAATGCGGGCATTGATACAGCGGGTATCTAAAGCGCGGGTTGTGGTGGCAGATAAAGCCATCGGCCAGATCGACGAGGGCCTTTTGATCCTGATTTGTGCCATGCAGGGCGATACCGATGTTATTGCTGCCAAACTGGCCGGGAAAATCGCAAAACTGCGTATTTTTAGCGACGATCAGGGGAGGATGAACCGCTCATTAGTGGACATTGGCGGGGCAGCGCTGATTGTCAGCCAATTTACCCTAGGTGCCGATACCTCGCGCGGCAATCGCCCGGGGTTTTCACAAGCTGCGCCACCCGAACAAGGTGCACGCCTTTATGAAGCCTTTATCGCGGACATGAAAGCACTTGGCATTACCGTTGAAACAGGCCAGTTTGGGGCCGATATGAAGGTCACCCTGACCAATGACGGGCCGGTGACGATCTGGATGGATACCGCAAGTTAGGAAATAAAATGGCACTGGAAGATGCAGCAAAACAAATTGATCTGGCGGTGATCCGCAAAGGGTTCAAGGGGCAGTCGCATGAGGCCACTTTCGGCGGGGCCACCAGTTTTCTGCGCCGCACATATACCAAAGATTTGGCCGGCGTGGATGTGGCGGTTTTGGGCGTGCCGTTTGACAGTGCGGTTACCAACCGCCCCGGCACCCGGCTTGGCCCGCGTGCCATTCGCGAGGCATCCTGTTTGCAAGCCCCCGATGCGCCTTACGGTTGGGACATTGATCCGATGGTTGATATGAATGTGGCCGATTACGGCGATATTGCCTATGATTATGCCAAAATCGCTGATTTTCCCGCTACCTTGCAGGCTCATGTCGCCGGCATTCTAAACGCGGGTGCGGCCTGTCTTAGTTTGGGTGGCGACCATTACATTACCTATCCGATCCTGAAAGCACATGCGGAAAAATATGGGCCGCTGTCGCTGATCCAATTTGATGCCCACACTGATACTTGGCCCGATGATGATCCCAGCCGCATCGATCACGGCACGATGTTTTATAAGGCGGTTAAGGACGGTATCGTGGTGCCGGAACGCTCGGTTCAGATCGGCATCCGTACCACCAACGAGGACACGCTGGGCTTTAATATCATCGATGCGCGCAGTGTGCATACCCAAGGCCCCGAAGAAACCGTGCGCCAAATCAAACAGATCGTTGGCGATAATGCGGCCTACCTGACCTTTGATATTGACGGGCTTGATCCGGCCTATGCGCCGGGCACTGGCACACCTGTTTGGGGCGGCCTGACATCGGCGCAAGCCGCAATCATGCTGCGCGATCTGGCCGGCATCAATCTGGTCGGAATGGACGTGGTTGAGGTCTCGCCGCCCTATGATACCACCGGGGCGACGGCGATTGCAGGGGCACATATAGCGGTGGAACTGTTGTGCCTATGGGGCATGGGCCGCCGCGCGCATGGCTGAGGCGGCAATCCAGTCGCGTACGGATTTTGCATCTTCTGACAGGTCGGTATTTTCAGACCATACAAGGTAAAATCCCGCACCTGTTTGCCATTGCCAAGGGCCGACTTGCGCCAATAATCCGGCGTCGATCATCCGCCGTGTGACATGTTCCCAACCCAGCGAAATACCTTCGCCGGCCATCACCGCATGCAGCACAAGCGCATAATCATTAAGCCGTAAACCTTGCCCGATATCTTGATATTTCACCCCGAAATTGCGAAAAAAATCCGTCCATGCCGGTCTGTCGCGGTAAGGCTCTTCCAAGTTGATCAACCCTGCGGATTTCAGGTCTTCTACAGTGTTAATCGGAGGATGCGTATCCAACCAGTTAGGGCTGGCTACAGCCATAAGTGATTCTTTGGCAAGCAAGGCAGAATCATACCCCGCCCATGTCCCGTCGCCGCGCCAGATAGCAAGGCTGATCCCCTCTTCGGCCAGGTCTAAATCCTGATCGGTGGTCTGCATTCGCAGATCAATATCGGGATGTTGTGCATGAAAATCCTGCAAGCGTGGTACCATCCAGTAATTGGCAAAAGCGGTGGAAACCGACAGGGTTACATGACGGCCCCTGCGTTGGTTTCGCAGGTATTCAATTGTGGTAAAAATTCTACCAAGCCCTTGAAAAACGTCGGTTTTCAACATCTCTCCCGCATCTGTCAGGGTGATAATGCGGTGGCGGCGATAAAACAATTTTGTGCCAATGGCATCTTCCAGCTTGCGTACCGACTGGCTGATAGCCGGCTGGCTGACGCCCAGCTCTTTGGCGGCCAGAGTGAACGAGCATAACCTTGCGGATGCTTCAAAAGCGGATAAGTGGTTCAGGGATTCGATGGAGCGGATCAATTTTTGCATAACTACAGTTTATGCAAAACAAAAGAAATTACCAGCGTTACAGAATGGCGAAAGTTCACTAATCTGGCTTTAAGGAGAATTGCTGTATGCCAGATACGCAAAACAGAAAACGCAAGCGACGCCCAATGCGGGGGGGGCGCAAAATACTTGCAACACCCGCCTATATCAAACGGGTTTTACCGTTTTATGAGCTGCTGGATGAAGAACAATTGCAGCGTTTGGAGGATCAGGCCGACTGGCTGATCCAAGAGGTTGGAATTGCTTTTAAAGGTGATCCTGCCGCGCTTGACATCTGGCGCAAAGCCGGGGTGGATGTGGGGCCGGATGATAAGGTGTGCTTGCCCAAAGGCATGGCGCGTGAACTTTGTAAAACCATCCCGCGTGAGTTTGAACAGGTTGCCCGCAACCCTGCCAAATCCGTCCGTATCGGTGGCAACAACCAAGTATTTGCCGCCGTTTACGGCCCGCCTTTTGTGCGCGATCTGGATCAGGGGCGGCGCTATGGCACTATTGAGGATCACGAAAAACTGGTCAAACTGACCTCTATGCTGCCGAGCATCCACCACGGCGGTTTGGTGATTGTGGAACCGTGTGATGTGCCTGTTAGCACCCGGCATCTGGATATGGTTTATAACCACATGGTCTATTCCGACAAACCGCATCTGGGGGCAATTACGGAAATGAGCCGGGCGCAGGATAGCATCGATATGGCGCGAATTTTGCACGGTGCAGATAGCTTCAACAACAACTGTGTAATCATGGGAAACGTCAACACCAACTCGCCGCTTCTGGTCGATAAAGTGGTGACCGAGGCAATCCGCATTTACAATGGAAACGGGCAGGGCATTGTCGTTGTGCCGTTTATTCTATCGGGCGCAATGGGGCCGGTCAGCACCGCAGCCTCGATTGCGCAAGCCCTTGCGGAAGCCATGATTGTGGGGGCGTTCAGCCAATTGGTACGCCCCGGTTCACCGTTTATTTTGGGTAATTTTCTGTCGTCGATGAGCCTGAAATCAGGCGC
>CAZMMG010000239.1:0-3965 GCA_964567355.1 uncultured Neptunicoccus sp. | reverse complement strand
GAATATAACCTCGCAATCGGTCAAGGGGCCTATCGGTATTTTGGGGCTGTCAAATACGGCGCGCACCGGCCTGACCGGTTATGTGGCGGGCACGGCGCGTGATGTGGCGAAACACGGGGTTGCGATCAACAATCTGTTGCCCGGTATTCATGCCACTGACCGGGCGGTTTCATTGGACGGTGGCAGTGCCAAGGCGCAGAACAAAACTGTGAAAGAGGTCAAAGCGGCGCGTATGGCGGGCATTCCTGCAGCCCGTTACGGCGAGGCTGCCGAGTTCGGTGCCACCTGCGCGTTCATGTGTTCGCAATATGTCGGTTATATGATCGGGCAAAACATACTGTTGGACGGTGGGGCCACGGTCTCAACAATTTAGACGTTCACATTATTGTTAACAGGGGAAATGAGCTTTTGCTTTTGCGCAGGGCCGTGTATTGCCACCAAAACAATAAGGGAGATTAGGCTATGGGCTTTTTGGCAAATCCAATGGCATTGGTGTATTTTATCGGTTTGGTGACGATTGTCAGTCTGATTATTTCACCGCGTAAAGTGTCGATTGCGGGTTTTTTTGAAGGGGCTTCGCATACCGGCAGACAACCGGGCCTATGGATGCTGGTGTTAAGTCAGGTGACGACGTGGATTTTTGCCCGTTCCTTGATGAACGCGGCCATTTTGGGCTATTTCTACGGCTTTGCTGGAACCCTGGCCTATACCGCCTATTATCTGAGTTTTCTAACGGGGATGTATATTGTCGGGCAGTTGCGGGCACGCGGGGCACGGTCTGTGCAGGACTGGCTGGGGGAGCACTTTGGACGTACTGGCCATGTGGCCTATAATATTGTTGTGGCGTTGCGCCTGTTATCAGAGGTTTTCGCCAATCTTATCGTGATCGGGCTGATCTTTTCGGCGGCTTACCCCGATGTGGCATGGGCCAAAACCGGGGCGGTTTTGGTGTTGGCCATCGTCGGGTTGACCTATTCCGCCTTAGGCGGGCTTCGTGCAAGTTTGCGCACGGATGTGATGCAAATGTTGGTGTTTTTGGTTGTATTTGTGCTGGCATTCGGGGTGATGATCACGGCTGACGGTTTTTCTTTCAGCACGATTTTTAGTGCGGCGGGCGTGCATGATTTGGGCAGTCGCCCGGGCTGGATACTGGTGGTGGTGGCCTTGTTGCAGGTGTTCTCATATCCCGCACATGATCCGGTGATGATGGATCGCGGCTTTATCGCCGACCCTGTCACCACGCGCAAAAGCTTTCTGCATGCGTTTTGGCTGTCGTCACTTTGCATATTCGGCTTTGGCATGTTCGGTATTCAGGCCGGCATTATCGGGGCGGCGTATGAAAACCAGCTATTGGGCACATGGCAGGGCATGTTCGGGCCGACGGTTTATTTCCTGATTGCGGCGTCTTTGTTGGTGTCGGCTATGTCGACGCTGGACAGTGCGCTGGCGTCCGCCGCGCGGTTGGTAATCGATGATTTCAAACTGGCCCCGCGCACGGTATTGAATGGCCGTGTGGCGATGTTCGGCTTTATGGCGGCGGGGGCGCTTTTGACGCTTTGGGGCAACAAGACCCTGTTTGATGCGGTGGCAGTGTCGGGGACGGCCTCGATGTTTTTGACACCTGTTCTGGTGCTTGCTTTCGTGTTTAACCGCGTGGTGCCGCTTTGGTCTTTTCTGGTGGCGTATATTGCGGCCATTCTGGGTGCGCTGGCTTATATGTACCGTGGCACTGAGTTTGTGAAGCTGGCGTTCGACGGCTCGCATAAATACGAGCAACTTTTGTATATCTGTATCGCGGTTTTGTTGATTGGGCTTGTGGCCGGATTGATAGGGCTTGCGACGCAAGGAAAGCTTGCCCGACGCGCCTGAGGCTGTTAGGGGCAGGTTATACCCGATTAAAAAAGTCGGGGACGTAGATCAATAAGGCCTGAAACCGAAAATGTCCGCGAATAAACTGGAATTGCAAAATATTAGCCGCATCTATGACGGGGAGCCTGTGGTGGACGGCCTGTCTTTGGCTTTGACCGCCGGGGAGGTGACTTGCCTGTTGGGGCCATCGGGCTGCGGTAAATCCACAACTTTGAGGATTGCCGCCGGGGTGGACTGGCAAACTTCGGGGGCAGTGTTGATCGACGGGCAGGTGGTGTCTGACAATACCTGCCATATGCCGCCCGAGATGCGCCACATCGGGCTGATGTTTCAGGATTTTGCGCTGTTTCCGCATTTGGACGTGGAATGCAATGTGGGTTTCGGGCTGAAAGGGTCGCGGTCGGCAAAGCGGCCACGGGTGGCGGATTTGCTGGATAAGGTCGGGCTGATCGGGTTTGAGGGCAAATACCCGCATCAGCTGTCGGGCGGCGAGCAACAAAGGGTGGCACTTGCGCGGGCTTTGGCCCCAAAACCGCAAGTGATGCTGATGGACGAGCCATTTTCAGGCCTTGACGACCGCTTGCGCGATGATGTGCGTGATGCAACGCTGGAAATCCTCAAGGCCGAAAATACCGCTGTGCTACTGGTCACGCACGAACCCGAAGAGGCGATGCGCATGGCCGACCAAATCGCTTTGATGCGAACGGGCAGGGTTGTGCAGGCAGGTGCGCCATATAATATTTATAACGCCCCCAAAGACAGGCAGGCGGCGGGTTTTTTCTCGGATATCAATGTAATCGACGGCGTAGTGAAAAACGCCCTGACCGAAACCCCGTTCGGGCAGTTCCTGACGCCCGGCATGGTGGACGGGACGCAAGTAGAGATTATCATCCGCCCGCAGCATCTGAAACTGGATTTTGACCGTCACGGCCATGGGCCGAACCCCACGGCCAAAGACGGGGTTCCGGCACGTGGGCAGGTGAAACGGGCGCGCTACTTAGGCAATCAAAGTTTGGTGGAGTTTGTGATGGATTACGATCGCAGCGTTTTGAAAGTTCTGGTGCCGGGCGTGTTTTTGCCCGGGATTGACACCGCCATGTGGCTGTCGATGCGCCGCGATCGGTGTTTTTGGTTCGTGGAATAGGTTAATATCGGCTTATGCGGTGATATTTATCTGTTGTTTAGGCGATTTCAGTTTGAACCTTCCTTAAAAAATCCATAGATGTATGTCGACATGATAAAGCAGAGACTGCTTTTAAAACACTTTGGGAGAATTTGAATGCTTCAGAATATTGGTCTACCGGGCTTGCTGCTAATCGCCGTCGTTGTACTTATGCTGTTCGGGCGTGGCAAGGTTTCAAGCCTTATGGGTGAAGTTGGCAAAGGCATCACCGCGTTTAAAAAAGGCGTGAAAGAAAGCAAAGACGAGATGGATGAAGCCATCGAGGATGCCTCTGAAACGGCGAAAGACGTTACCCCTGAAAAAGATAAAAGCTAAACGCTATTTGCGATATAAAGGCGTGATGGATGTTTGATATTGGATGGTCGGAACTGATGATCATCGGCGTGGTGGCATTGATTGTCGTCGGGCCGAAGGATTTGCCGATGATGTTTCGCAAAGTCGGTAATTTTGTTGGTAAGGCGCGCGGTATGGCGCGTGATTTCCAGTCGGCGATGGATCAGGCGGCGGATGAAAGCGGCATGAAAGATATTGCCGATAGCGTGAAAAAAGCAACGGATATCAAAAGTGATCTGTCGGTCGGCGGGATGAGTAGTAAAGCCACCGAGTTTGCCAAGAAATATACCAATACGAAGAGTATTGCAGAGCCGAAAGCTGCGGCTGAAAAAACCGACAAAGCAACCTCTACCAAGAAACCTGCGGCGAAAAAAACCGCAACCAAAAAGCCTGCGGCAAAGAAAACCGCAACCAAAAAGCCTGCGGCAAAGAAAACCGCGTCGACAAAACCTGTGGCAAAGAAAACCGCGCCGACAAAACCTGCGGCAAAGGTGGCCAAGAAAGCCCCGGCAAAAAAAACAACAAAGAAACCCGCAACACCGAAGGCTAAAACATGAGCGACGAGGCCCAAATCGAGGAC